>CAZTNL010000273.1:0-5043 GCA_964614885.1 uncultured Calditrichaceae bacterium
AAGACGCGGAACCAAACAGGAGAAGAATATGCCCGCGACCATTCTTGTTATAGAAGACAATGAGCAAAATCTTTATTTGGTCACGTTCATTCTTGAAAAAAACGGGTTCGAAGTGATTTCGGCGCGATCGGGCGCCGAGGGACTCGAGTTGGCGTTCACCGCGAAACCGGACCTCATCCTGCTCGATATTCAGTTGCCGGAAATGGACGGTTACGAAGTTGCCCGAAAGCTGCGACAAAACCGCGCGCTCGCCGATATTCCGGTGGTAGCGGTCACTTCGTTTGCGATGGTGGGGGATGAAGACAACGCGCTCGCGGCCGGCTGCAACGGCTATTTGGAAAAGCCGATCAATCCCGACACCTTTATTTCGCAGATCTCGGAGTTTCTTCCCGGAGCGCGCTGAGCGTTGAAGTCATGACCGTAAAGCCACGAAAAGATATAAGTCGGTAAAACAGAGGCCGAGTTGCCGTGACGCGAAAACTGCTTGTTGTCGACGATGTCGAACAAAATCGTTTGGTGCTCGAGAGTCTTTTTCGGGGGCTCGGAGACGAGGTGTTCTCCGCGGCCAACGGCGCCGAAGCGCTGGCCCGGGCGCAAAAAACGCCGCCGGATTTGATCGTCAGCGACATCCTCATGCCGGTCATGGATGGGTTCGCCTTCTGCCGCGAATGCAAGAAAGACGACCGCCTGCGCAACATCCCCTTCATCTTCTACACCTCCACGTACACCGACCCGAAAGACGAAGCGTTTGCGCTCGGCCTGGGCGCGGACCGTTACCTGGGCAAACCGATCGAGCCTGACGAGCTCGCCGATATCGTTCACACGCTGCTCGACGAGGTGAGGCACGGAAAACGCCGCGCCGCTGAGCCTAAAATCCAGGAAGAGCAGGATGTTCTCAAACTCTACAGCCAGCGTCTGATAGACAAGCTGGAGCACAAACTGCAACAACTGGAAGAGGAAGTCGAACAGCGACAGCTGGCCGAGGCCGCGCTGCGCAAGTCGCTGGCGGAAGTGGAACGTCTGCAGCGGCGCCTGCAGGATGAAAATATCTACCTCCAGGATGAGATTAAGGTAGTGCACAATTTCGGCAGCATCATCGGTTCCAGCAAGGCGCTGCGGCGCGTTCTTGTGCAGGTTGAGCAGGTGGCGGCCACCGATACCACCGTTTTAATTCTCGGAGAAACCGGGACCGGCAAGGAGCTGGTGGCACGCGCCATTCAGGAGCTGAGCCCGCGCAAGCAGCATCCGCTGGTGAAAGTCAACTGCGCCGCGCTGCCCGCCACGCTGATCGAAAGCGAGCTTTTCGGCCATGAGAAAGGCGCCTTCACCGGCGCGACCGCGCGCAAGGTCGGCCGGTTCGAGCTGGCGGACCACGGCACGCTTTTCCTTGACGAAATCGGCGATTTGCCGCTGGAGCTGCAGTCCAAGCTGCTGCGCGTCTTGCAGGAAAACGAGTTCGAGCGCGTCGGCGGCGCGGCTACGATCAAAGTCGATGTCCGGATTATCACGGCGACCAACCGCAAGCTGGAAGAACTCGTCCGGCTAGGCGCGTTTCGCGAGGATCTCTATTTTCGCCTTAACACTTTCCCCATCGTGCTGCCGCCCCTGCGGGAACGGCGGGAGGATATTCCGCTGCTGGCGAAACATTTCGTCGATAAGTTTGGTCCCAAGGTCGGAAAGAAGATCGATACGATCCCAGCGGGTGTGATGAAAAACCTCCAGGCCTACAGCTGGCCGGGCAATGTGCGCGAGCTGGAAAATGTGCTCGAACGCGCTATGGTGCTCAGCAAGGGGCCGCGGTTGCAACTCGGCAGTTGGTGGTTGAGCTCCGGGCCGCAACCGACTAAGGCAGGAGGCCAAACGCTGGCCGAGGCCGAGAAAAGCCATATCCTGGGCGTGTTGGAGCAAACCGGATGGCGCGTGAGCGGGCGCGGCGGCGCGGCGGAAATTCTCGGGCTCAAACCGACGACGCTCGAATCGAGAATGAAGAAGCTGGCCATTAAACGCCCGGGATAGCTCCCGGAATATCGTGACTTTCCTGAGATGTCGCGCCATCTCTGGGCATGTCATCCTGGTCGTCCCCCTGTGCATATTTATGTAAGTTCAATCTGAACAGAGCCTTACCTTCCGCCATTTCCCTCCTTTTTTGCCTGGCACGTTCTTTGACTATTGGTGAGCTGCGTCACGGAGACGTCACAGTTATTAAGCGAGTTTTATAAGGTGAAATCATGCCCCAGAAAGTGAAGGTCCATTTCGACAACGGCATCGTCGAAATATGGTCCGATGGCACGGTTTCTTTCGAAGAGGCGAAACGGACGATGGACCAGGTGCGGCATACGCTGCAAACAACCGGCTTCGACAAATTGCTGCTCGATGCCAGCATGGAGGCCTCGAGCATGAGCACCGTGCAGCTTTATGACTTTTTTGCCAACAATCTGCCATTCAAAACCAATCTGGCTGTGGTCGCGCCGGTAGAAACGAGGACGCGGCGCGACTTGGACTTCGGCGTGACCGTGGCCTACAATCGCGGTTACCGTATCCGGATGACGACCAGCCGCGAGGACGCGCTGTGCACACTGACCGAATCATAACAAGCACCGATAATGTCATACTCTGAATTTGTGCAGGCCCTGGGGACGAGCCAGGAGCCGATACTCGTGCTTTTTGCCGCGGACTGGAGCGGTACCTGCCACATCGCCGAGCGCCTGGCCAGAAAGGCCGTGGACCGGTTTGAAGGCAAACTCACACTTTTGATTGTAGACGTGGACAAGAACCCCGACTTGGTCACGCATTACCATGTAACGGAGTTGCCGACAATGCTCGTTTTTGTCGCCGGCGCGATCGTTGACAGAATTGACGGCCTTTTGCCCGAGGCGGAGCTCTTCGCCCGGGTAGGACAAGTTTTGACACCAAAAAAGAAGTGCACCGATGAAGAAGACAAGGACGACCTCAACTAATAAGACACAGGCCGCCCTGCGGCTGGAGCTGTTCGAACGCATGTTCCATGCCCTGCCGGTTGGCGTTCTGGCCTGCAGTACAACGGGCATTAACACCTATGCCAACGCAGAGGCGGTGAGACTTTTGGGGTGCGATTTTGCCGACCCGTTGCCGGCGGCGGATTTGGTGGCATCCTTCGACCTTCGTACCGCCGGCCGGGATGAGCCGTATCCGAGCGAGCACTTCCCGGTCAGCCGCGCACTTGCCGGAGAGCGGCATCGTGTCGACGATGTGATTGCGGTGGTGAATGGCGAGCCGATTCCGCTCGAAGTGAGAGGTGTGCCACTGTGGAGCGAGGTCGATGGTGTAACCGATGCCCTCGCGGTGCTCGTCGATATCCGCACGCGCGGCCAATCGGCTGCGGACCTGCGGAATCTGGAGGCGCGCTGGCACGCTTTGAGCGCAACCTTGCCGGAGATCGGCTTCATTCTGGACGAGGACGGTCGCTATCTCGAGGTTGTTGCTTCCAGGAAAAATCTGCTCTATGCCGAGGCCGCGAGGGTGCAAAATCGTCTCCTGCATGAAGTTTTTCCCAAGGCCGAAGCCGATTTGTTCCTGTCGTATGTCCGGCGCACGCTCGAAGCCGGGGCACTGCAGGAGGTCGAGTACGAGCTCGATGTCCCAAAGGGCCGGCGCTGGTTTGAAGCGCGTCTGGCGCCTGTGCAGCAACCGATAGAGGGACGCCGCGCGGTCGTCATGGTCGCACGCGACATCACCGAGCGTCATCAGGCAGAAACGGCCTTTCGCCAGTCTGAGCAGAAGTATCGCTCCCTGTTCGAGGAGTCGAAGGACGGTGTCTATTTCAGCAGCAGCGATGGCCGCCTGCTCGATATCAATCCGGCAGGGGTCGAACTCTTTGGCTACGACACGCGCGAAGAGTTGCTCCACGTCGACGTTGCCGAGGCGCTTTATGCGGTGCCGGACGAGCGCAAGGCGTTTGTCGAGGCCATGGAGCGGGACGGCCACGTCCGCGATTATGAGATACGTTCGAAAACCAAATCGGGCGAAAAGCTCGTTCTCCTGGTCAGGTCGTCTGCCGAGCACGACGAGCACGGGCAGATACGGGGGTATCGCGGCATTATCCGCGACATCACCGCCTACAGCCGGCCAGGAGCGGGCGCCACGTTCACCATCTACCTGCCCCGGATGGAGGGCAGTCCCGTGCGAAAAAGCCGCCGCCGCGAGACACCACTGCACGGCAGCGAGCACATTCTTTTCATCGACGATCAGGAGATGATTGTCGAAATGGGCAAGAAACTGCTGCAAAACTTCGGCTATCGGGTTACGGCAACCACGGACCCGGAGGCCGCGCTGCAACGCTTCACAAACAGCCCGGATGCGTTCGATCTGGTTATCACCGACCTGAGTATGCCTGCTCTCAACGGCAGGGAACTTGCGGAAAAACTTCAGAAAATTCAGCGTAAGCCGATCATTTTGATGACGGGTTTCCGTGAAGAAAATCTTCTCGATACGAGCACCGCTTTCAATATCAGGGCCATTCTGCCCAAACCCTTTGCGGCGCTGGAGCTGTCGAAGACGATTCGTCAGGTCCTGGACGAGAAGCAGGAGAATGAGCATCATGGCTGATATTCTTGTCGTCGATGACAGCGAGCAATTCTGCGCCGTCTTGAGTCAGGCGCTGAACAGACGTGGTTTTTCGGTGGCGACGGCTCAAAGCGGCCGGGGGGTCACCCACCTGGTCAAACGAGAAAACGTGCGCCTCGTCCTCCTGGACGTGATCATGCCGGACCAGGACGGCATCGAGACGCTGAGAGCCCTCAAAAAGGACTTTCCAGAAATCAAGATCATCACCATGTCGGGCGGCAGCGCCCACCTGGATGCGGGCATGATCCTCAGTATCACTTCGATGCTCGGCGCGAACGAATATCTGGAAAAACCGTTTGAGCTCAAAATCCTGTTCGAGACCGTGGATCGGCTCCTGCAACCCGAAGCCCCCTGAGGCGGCTGGGCAGGAACATAGAATCTTAGTTTGAACGGCGAAGAACTGCTCTTCTCTTCCCGTGTGCGCAAAGCGGCCCGCACCTG
>CAZTNL010000274.1:0-5042 GCA_964614885.1 uncultured Calditrichaceae bacterium
TCATCGTAGCCGCATTTGATTTGCGCCCATCCGGTAATGCCGGGCTTGACCCGCAGCCGCCGCGTGTAGAAAGGAATCTCCCGCGAAAATTTTTCGACGAAAAATCGCCTCTCCGGTCGCGGCCCGATCAGGCTCATCTCCCCTTTGAGTACATTGATGAATTGCGGCACCTCGTCCAGTCGCGTCCGGCGCAGCCATTTCCCAACCCTCGTGACCCGCGGATCCTCCTTCTGCGCCCACTGCGGGCCGCTCTTGGATTCGGCGTCCTGAACCATCGAGCGAAATTTGTACATATTGAAATCGCGGCCATTCATGCCAACGCGATCCTGGCGGTAGAAGACCGGGCCTTTCGAGTCGAGTTTGATCGCGAGCGCAATCAAAAGCCAGACCGGCATGAAACCGATGAGCACGAAGGCCGAGACCAGGATGTCGCCGAAACGTTTCGAGCGCTGCTCCCACGGCGGCATGACGGATGTCTCGATGGCGATGAGCGGAAATCCGTAGATCTGGTTGGTGCGCGCCTGACCGACCACGATATCGTAGAGATCGGGCACGATCTTGAAATTCACCGCATAGCCGTTGCACATATCCATGATCTCCATGGCCTTCTTGCGCGAGTTGCCCTTCAGCGCCAAGATGACCTCGACGGCTTTCGAGTCGCGGACAATCCGGTCGATAGCATCGACGGCGCCAAAAAGCGGGATGTCCCGATAGGCAAGCGCCTCGCCTGTGCCCAGAGGCCGTTCGCTGACAAATCCGACCACTTGGTAGCCCAGTGCCGGAAATTTTTGGATACGCTCGCACAGCTCCCAGCTCCGGCGCCCCCAGCCGACGATGAGTGTGCGGCGGTGGCCGATGCCGCGCGCCAGCAGCGCCTTTTGCAGCGTGCGGTAGCTCAATCGCCCGGCGGTCACGAAAAACAGCAGCAGCAGCCAGTAGTTGACGATGAACATCCGGCTTACCCGCGGCGGCGTCGACAGGTCGCGTTCGCCTTCGAACGTGACCAAAAACAGGATAAGCACGCCAAAGCTCACCGTCTTGAATACCGAGATGAATTCATCTACCCTCGACTTCGTGTAGGACGGGCTGTACATCCCGAAAAACGTGAACAGCAGAATCCAGACCACGTTGACGATCGTCGACATGACCATGAGCGCCACAGCTTCTGATTCCGCGAAAAAACCAAGCTCCCGCCGGAGCCAGGCCCAGGCAAAGAAGGCGAGGTTGAGCGTCAGAAAGTCGAGGAAAAGCAGAAAATACTGTTCAAAGCGTTGGGCCATGTCGCTATCGGCTGCTCTCGTTCAGGAAACTCGTGATCTCGTCGGGTTCGTCGGCGATGGATTTCAGCGTTTCAGTCTCTGCTGCGCCAGGCGATCGTATATTTTCTCGATCTCTCCAACCATGATGTCGGCGCGAAACTGGCTGCTGATCCGGCTCGCCGCCGCCTGCCCCAACCGGTGCGCGGTCTCGCGGTCCTCGAGCAGGTTGAGGACACCACGGCTGATTCCTTCGATGTCCTGCGGCTCGACCAGGATGCCGGTTTTCCCATTTTCGACCAGCTCGGGAACGCCCTCCACGCGGGTGGCCACTACCGGCCGTCCGGTGTACATCGCCTCGGTGAGAGAACGGCCGAGCCCTTCCCAGTAGGAAGTCAGAACAAACACATCGAGCAGCGGCAGAATCTCCGGAATGTCGTGCCGGAAGCCGAGAATCTTCAGCTTGTCGCCGAGACCGAGCTCCCGTGACAGCTTCTCGGTGCTTTCGCGCAGCTCGCCATCGCCGACCAGCAGGAACTGCACGTCCTGACGCGACCGCAGAATAACCGGAATGGCCCGGACAAAATCGAGCGGCGCTTTTTGTGCCGACAACCGCCCGATCATCCCGACGATGCATTCACCGTTCACCAGACCCAGCTCCCGGCGCTTCTTTTTCAGATCGATCTGAATGTCGAACTTGCTGAAATCGATGCCGCTGTAAACATTTGCGAACTTGCGGCGCGGCGCGAGACGGAGCGACACGGCCTTCTCCAGATTGAGCTTGCACACGGTCAGGAGCTGGTCAGAGATGTGCGCCAGCACCCGTTCGAGCACGATGTAGAGCGTGCGCTTGAACGGGTTCATGAAATCGTGAAACGGAAATCCGTGAATCGTGTGGATAATGATCGGCACGCCGGCCAGCTTCGCGGCTACTCTGCCAAGAAACCCCGGTTTCGAGCTGTGCGTGTGTACGATATCGAACCGGCGCTGCTTCAGAAGACGATAGATGCGCCAGAGCGCCGCAAGGTCTTTGAACAGGCTGATCGGCCGCACCAGCCGGCTGCTGAAAATCAGTTCGAGATCATCGACGGCCCTGGCCCGTTCCACCCAGTCCCCTTCGGCGGCCGACATCAGCGCCACATCGTACTTGCTGCGGTCGAGCAGCTCGACGGTCAGCAGCGTGTTGTCCTGCGCCCCACCGACCGGCAGATTGGTGATGATGTGCAGGACGCTTAGCTTGTCCCGGCCGTGTTTCACGGCCGCACCGGTGTTCATGCCGCAGCAGCCTCTATATAGACGGCCAGCGTTTTCTCCGCGACCGCGGTCCAGGTAAATGCCTGTGCCCGGCTTCGCGCTCGGGCTGAAAGCTCCCTGGCAAGACGCTCATCTGTCAAAATTTCCGCCGCCTTCGCCGCCATCTCTTCCGGATCGCGCGGATCGATGAGCACGCCGGCATCGCCGAGCACTTCCGGGATCGATGTCACGTTCGAGCCGAGAACCGGCAGGCCTTGGGCCAGCGCTTCGAGCACCGGCAGGCCGAATCCCTCATACAAAGATGGCATCGCGACCATAACCGCCGCGGCATACAGAGCCGGCAAATGCTCCTCCGCGACAAAACCGAGAAAATGAACATGTTCAGCCAGACCCAGCTCGGCGGCGATGCGTTGCGGCGTGTCATAGTCCGCGTACCCTTTGCCCGCGACCACCAAATCGACCTCGACCTGCTTCTCCCGTCGCAGAATGGCCAGGGCCCGCACCATGCCTTCGATATTCTTGTGCGGTCGCCGAGTGCCTACCATCAGAATGAAGCGCGCCGGCAGCGCCGCGCCGAATGATCCATTCAGGGGCGGCACTTTCCCGAATTGAGCGACACCGTGGTGAATCACGTCAATCTTGTTTGCAGCCTCAGGCAGCAATTCCGCCAGGTCGCGCCGGGTGCTCCCGGAAACCGCAATCACCCGGCGGCAGCGGCGCACGGACGAAATCAGGGAACGGCGAATATAAAAGCGTTTCAGCCGGCTTTTCCCTGACAGGAATTCCGGCTGAAAAATGTATTTCAAGTCGTGCACGGTTATGACCGACGGAACCCCGGGCCACAGGGGCAAATCGTACTGCGGGTGGTGGTAAAGATCTGCCTCCAGCCCGCGCAGCAAGCCATGCATGAGCAAATGCTGCCACGGCGACGGACCCATCAAATCGAGATCGACGCGCTGCACGTTGTCCGGCGCGAAGACTGCGTCCGGCAGACAGGATTTCTCCCGCGGCAAATCGAGAAAGGTGTAGCGCACGGACTCATCCAGCGCGGGCAGCGCCGCCAGCAACCCCATGAGGTAGCGCGCGATGCCATCGATTTTTCTTACCGCCAGATGTGCGTCGATAACGATGTGCATAAAGCTCCACTGCGACTGAGCCGCTCCGGGAAAATAGAAACTTGTATTGCAAAAATGCCCGGCCGCACCGCCGGGCCCGATAAGCAATTAAGATAACAAAAATCAGTGAGGAATCACAAGGGAAATATTGGGCGACGGTGGCGCTGGTCAGCCCGCGGCGGCAGGCAGGTTCATAGTCAGGCAGGTTCGTGGTAGACGAGAAAATAAAAGCAGGCTCCATGCTATACCGAACAACACGACGACCACGGATTGCAGTCGACGCGGCGAAGCCGCGAAAAAAATGAACCGCGAAGACGCCAAGTCGCAAAGAAAAGCGGTTCCTGAATTTTTCCGGCTAACGAAAACCTTGCCGAAAAAACACAATGCTGCCGGCTTTCAGTGCGAATGGAATCCACCGATGAGCGCGCACTCGATCCTTGACTTTTGCCATGGTGCTGATTACCTTCCGGGAAACTTCCTAAAACATCAATCCGCACAACAACTGGTACTACAGCGGGTTGCGGGTTGTTCGTGTCCAGTCACGTTCTTGAAACTCTGAAAATACTATCCTGAAAAATTCATAGCCACAGAGGCTCGGAGTACACAGAGTTTCATTTATTTGAAAATTATGACACTAAACCTTTCGCGTTTTTTGAAACCATATTTTACCGGAGCAGGTTCTCTAAGTTCTTATTTCTCAATGCCCTCTGTGGCTCTGTGGCAAAAGTCATGAATTAAGCAGGCTAGACGAAATTTGGAGAAATGCGATGTCGAGTGAAGAATTCCTGGTAATCAAGAAGGGCGAGGGCTCGCGGCACGCAAAAAACCGGCGGTGAGCCAATCGATTTGGAATTCTTCATTTGTCATTCCAAGATATCCGGCCGCCCCGTCTTGACTTTTCCATTGTCCATTCTCCATTTTCCATTGTCCATTCTTATCACTGATTGAAAACATGACTGCCAACAAACAAGCAAAACCCTCCCGCCTTCAGACTGGCATCTACGCCGCCAGCCTGACGCCGCTGCGGGAGGATCTGACAATCGATAGCGAGCGCATGCTGGCGCACTGCCGCCGGCTGCTGGCAAACGGCTGCGATGGCCTGCTCATCTTCGGTACCACCGGCGAGGCGAATTCCTTCAGCGTGCAAGAGAGAATCGACTTGCTGGATGCGCTGGTCGAAGCGGGCCTGCCGCCGGAACGGCTGCTGGTCGGCACCGGTTGTTGCGCCCTGCCCGACAGCGTGCGCCTGACCCGGCACGCCGTGGGGCGCCAGGTCGAAGGAGCGCTGCTTTTGCCGCCGTTTTACTACAAAAATGTCAGCGACGAGGGGATCTGTCGCGCCATCGAAGCGCGCATCCACGGAGGCGATCACGCGCGGCTGCGGAACTAGCTCTACCAGGGTCCACAAATGCGGGGC
>CAZTNL010000275.1:0-3372 GCA_964614885.1 uncultured Calditrichaceae bacterium
ATCGCTTCGGACAATCGTTCCAGCCGGTTGCTTGTGACGATTTCAAATGGCAAGATGTCCCTCCGGGGGGAAATGCACACCGCGACCCGTTCGAAAACTCTGTCCGAAACTAACGTATCGCGCCGTCAAATTCAACCAATTTCATCCGCGGAAACGCTGATTGAACCCGGAAAGAGAATACGCACGCCGAACGATTGTGCGTACCTATTTTCAGTAACTGCATGCGGAAGCTATCTTCAGGCACGAACATCCGGCAGCAATTCCAGGCATGACACAGACCCGCTATCCTGGCTGCGGACCGAAGCGGTTCGCAAAGGATTTTGAAGATGTTTCGTTTTTCAACTGGTCATGTTCGCAGGGTAGTGCTGATGGTTTTATTCAACGGGGGAGCAACACTCGTCCTGCTAGAACTCGCGCTGAAGTTTGTCATGATTCCGTGCTGGCCCACCTATTTTCTCCGGCACCACTACCCGTACGCCAGGGTCAGCACCGCTACCGGGCCGGTCACCGCAGAATGGACGGCAAACTCGCAGGGATTTCACGATAAGGAGCAGCCGTTCCGGAAACCGCCCGGCGAGTTCAGAATCGTCACCATCGGCGACTCTTTCCTCGACGGGCCACAGCAGACGCCCCTGCCCGTTCAGCTCCGGCGGGAGTTCGACGACAAGCGGATCAATGTCGTCAATGTCAGCCGGCCGGGAATCGATGTAAATCTTTACTATCCCCTGTTCAAATACGCGCTCTCCAGCTATGACCCGGACCTGGCAGTCGTCTTCCTGTTCGAAGGCAACGACTACAAACGCATGGAAAGGTTCTCGCCGGACGCCTATGACAAACCGCAGGCGTTCTTTCGCCGCTACCCGACCGCTTCCTGGTTCGGACGGTTCTTCCCGAGGGCCTCGCTCATGTTTTCTTCCATGTGGCGCGGTATTCCATTTGTTACGCGGTGGACGAACACGGATGGCTACCCGCGCTGGGGCGCGCCCGATCCGGTCCGGACGCTGCCCGAGATGGCCGGAGTGATCGCGGCGGACCTGCACGTGAAACCGCAGGTGATCGAACAGTATTTGGTTGAAAAGCTGACCAGCGGGGAGTTGCGGGAACTCACGACCTATGCCGTGCACCCCGATATTTTGTCGTATATGGTCGGCATTGGCATCGAGGCCGATTCAATGAGAATACTCAGGCAGCGTCCCGAGATTCAGGACGCCGAAATCGCGCGCCGCCAGGTAGAATCGGTTTTCGCTTTTCTCCGGCGCATGAATGAGCGCGCGGCGCAGGCGGGCGTGGAATTTGTCGTGGTCGTGATTCCCAGCTCCATCGTCGATCCGGCTTGCCACGACCTCTACGAACGGCTCGGCTCGGCGAACGATCCGTTGTTTGCCAATACCCGCGTGCGGCAAACAGAGCGTCTGAAACGTCTTTTGGCGGGAAATGGCATTCCGGTCTTTGATCTGCGCGGGTCCCTCGCGGGAATTCCCGGCACCTATCTGAAGTTCGACACGCACTGGAGTGTCAAAGGCGTCAACGTTGTCGGGCAGCAGGTGCGGGCGTACCTGGCCGGCCACAGCGGCAAGCTCGCCGGCTTCAGGCGGTTGACGGAGCGATAAATTTCGCCGCGTGCCGCGGGTCAACCCTCTTGTTCCGGCCGGGTGAGCACGTAGAAACGCCAGTTGTGCAAGACCGCCGCCACGCTCAGTCCGGCGATGAGGCCGACCCACAGGCCGCGCGCGCCGAGACCGGACTCGACCCCCAGCAGGTAGCCCAGGGGCAACCCGACCACCCAGTAAGCGACGATATTGATCAGCATTGGAACGCGCGTGTCTTTCAGGCCGCGCAACGCCCCGAAGCCCGCCACCTGCAGGCCGTCTGAGATCTGAAAGAAGCCGGCGAGCATGAGCAGGCTCGTCGCCAGCTTTTTCACCTCGGGGTCGCTGGTGTAAATGCCGACGATCAGCCCGGGCGAGGTGATCATCAGCAGCGCGGTGGCGCACATGATGATGCACGACAGTCCCATCCCGATACCACCGAGCAGCCGGGCCAGATGCATGTCGCCCCTGCCCGCGGCAAAGCCGACCCGGGCGGTGCTGGCGAAAGAGATGCCCAGCGGAATCATGAAGGTGAACGCGGAAAAATTGATCGTCACCTGGTGCGCCGCCACAGTTTTGACCCCGAGAGAACCCATGATCAGCGCCACGGTGGCGAACATCGTCACTTCGATAGACATGCTGGCGCCGTTGGGCACGCCGATAGCGAGCAATTCTTTCTGGTAAACCAGACGCGGCCAATGAAAGCTGGCGAACAAGTTGAAGGCGCGGTCCATTTCCCGGCGAAAAGTGAACCGGAGCATGCAACAGAGCATGACCCACTGCACCAACGCCGTGGCCCAGCCCGTGCCGATCGCGCCCATGGCCGGAAATCCGAAATGGCCATACATGAAGGTCCAGTTGCCGGCAATATTTACCGCCAGGCCGATCAGCGCAAAATACATCGCCGGTTTGGTGATCGCCAGTCCTTCGTTGAAAAACCGCAGCGCGAAGTAGGCAAAGGCCGCCGGTACGCCCCACGAAAAAGCGTCGAGGTAACCCTGGGCCAGCGGAATGAGTTCGGGCTTGATGTGGAACAATTGCATGACCGTCACCATGTTCCGGATCAGGAAGATGCCCGGGATGGCCATGAACTGGCTGAGCCAGAGCGCCGACCACAGGTTGCGCCCGGTCTCGCGGCTGCGGCCGGCGCCGTGCAAATGCGCCACGACCGGGCTGACGGCCATCATCACGCCCATGGAAAAGAGCAGAATGGTAATAAACAGGCTGCCGCCGACCGCGACCGCAGCCAGCGCCTTCGCACTGAGCCGGCCGGCCATCAGCGTGTCGGTAAATGACATCGACATTTGCACGAGCTGCGCCGCCACGATCGGCGCGCCGATCCTGAGGGTCTTCCCGGTCTCGGCCAGCAGCCGCCGGAAAGCAAGCCGCCGGGCCGAATCACTTCGCGGCATGGCCACGCCGGTTGCTGGAAATTTGAGGGGATGAAGCGGGAAGCGCGACGCTACTCACCGAGAAGCTCGTCTATTTTTTCAGTCGGCCTTGCGACAATTGCCCTGCCGTCTTTGACGACGATCGGCCGCTGCAGCAGCCGGGGGTGTTTGGCAGCAATTTCGGCGAACGATTCCGGTGTCAGCTCTTTGCCGGCAAGGCCGAGCGCTTTGAACTCAGGCTCGTTGCGGCGAACGAACTCAGCGAGCGGCTGCGGGCTCGACTTTATCAGCGCCGCAAGTTCCTTTGGGTCGATGGCTCCGCGGGTGTAGTCAAACAACTCGAAGCTGCACGATTTCGCCTCCAGATGCGCCAGCCCCTGGCGGCTCTTGGA
>CAZTNL010000275.1:3472-5030 GCA_964614885.1 uncultured Calditrichaceae bacterium
ACTCGAAGCTGCACGATTTCGCCTCCAGATGCGCCAGCCCCTGGCGGCTCTTGGAACATCTGGGATTGTGCCATATTTTGATGTCAGACATTTGCTTCCTCCGAATGTACGCGTGAAGTTCCCGGCGAAATACCTCGAACGCCTCTCTGCCGAACAGGCAGAAAACGATGCGGTCGAGGCTGCCGCTCCCGCGCAGGTGGTCGGCGGCGACGGCGAGCATGATCGCGGCGCAGCGTTCGATGGGAAACCCGAAGATGCCGCTGCTGATGGCTGGAAAAGCGATGCTTTTCAGCGCGTTCTCCTCTGCGACTTTCAGGCTGCTGGCGGTGGCGCTGCGCAGTTTTTCGTCTTCGTCGCCTTCGCCCATGCGCGGGCCGACTGCGTGGATGACATGCTTCGCCCGCAGCCGGCCAGCGGCCGTGAGCACGGCGCCGCCAACCGGGCACCCGCCGATCTTATCGCATTCAGTCTGAATGGCCGGACCCCCCTTGCTGCGAATCGCGCCGGCGACACCGGCGCCGAGGATCAATGCGGAGTTCGCGGCATTGACTACTGCGTCGACAGCTTGTTCCGTGATGTCCCCCTCCACCAGTTCCAGGGTGCGATTGTTGATCGTGATCTTCATGCTTCTCACCATCTTCGAAAAAGTGACGTGAGTGTGGCGCCCGCTAACGAATGACCGGCAAATCGGTAGCGAGGGCGAGCACATCTCCCTTTGGCAGGAAGCCGGCGACGCCGATCAGGCGCAAGGCCGTCCGCGCTGCTTCCGGCAAACTGCGAAGGGTCAGCGCAGTTTCTTGGTTGCTCTGCCAGGAGCGCGCCATGCGCACGCCCAGCCGTTCGATCGCGGATTGCAAAAGCCCTTTCGGCGCCGGGTAGACGCGCCAGCGAATTTTCGTCTGCGCATCGATTCCCGCCTTTTCCTTGGCCAGGGCCAGGGCGGTTTCAACGCCGCCGAGCGTGTCGACCAACCCGTAGCGCAGGGCGCGCTCACCGCTCCAGATTCGGCCCTGGGCGACCGCGTGTATATCGTCCCAGCTCTTGCCGCGGCTGTCGGCCACTTTTTGTACAAAGACCTGGTAGAAATCGCGATTCATCTGCTTGAATTGCTGCCATTCACTGCTGGTTAACGGGCGTTTGTCGGTCGGGAAGTCGGCCAGCGGCGCCGTCTTGACCGTCTCCCAGTTGATGCCGAGTTTGTCATAGGCTCCCGAAAGGTCAAACAGCGTGCTGACCACGCCGATGGAGCCGGTAATCGTCAGCGGTTCGCAAACGATGGCGTCGGCCTGCATGGCGATCCAGTAGCCGCCAGAAGCGGCCACATCCGACATGGAAACAACCACGGGCTTCTTTTTGCGCACGCTTTCGACAGCGGCCCAGATGGCGTCCGACGCCTGGCCGCTGCCGCCGGGACTGTCGACGCGCAGGACGACCGCCCGCACTTTGCGGTTGTCGCGTGCCGCCTGCAGCATGCGGATAATCGACTGCGAACCCAGCGTACGGCCGCTCAGGGGCGCATGTCCGCTTTGGCCGGGCATGATGGCGCCGACTGCGTAAA
>CAZTNL010000276.1:0-4994 GCA_964614885.1 uncultured Calditrichaceae bacterium
TGCTACAGCATTTTAGCTTGCATTTCCCGGGGAGATTCTTTAATTTTGCCACGATTTTGTGGTTCCACAGATATCCCATTATATGACTCATTCATCTAAGGAGAGATGCAATGTGCGGAATTGTTGGCTACATTGGAGATAGAGACGCCACGCCCATCCTGCTCGAGGGCTTGAAGCGACTGGAGTATCGCGGCTATGATTCCGCTGGCATTGCCGTGCTGAGCAACGGCAGCATCTCGGTTGAGAAGGAACCCGGGAAACTCTCCAAGCTTGAACAGCGCCTGGCGGCCCACCCGATTTCAGGAAAGATGGGAATCGCTCACACACGCTGGGCGACCCACGGTCAGCCGAACCGGATAAACGCTCACCCCCACACCGATTTTAACGGCCGGCTGGCCATGATCCACAATGGCATCATCGAAAACTACCAGGCGATCAGGACGAACCTGGCCGCCAGCGGCTACAAATTCATCACCGAAACCGATACCGAAGCCCTGGTGAATCTCATCTCCGAATTCTACCAGAATGGCCACCCGCTCGAGGAAGCCGTTCGCGCGGCGTTGACTCAGGTCGAAGGGACGTTCGGAATTGTACTGATTTCGAAGGACGACCCAGACACCCTTATCGCCGCGCGCAGAGGCAGCCCTCTCGTCGTCGGAATCGGGGACGGGGAGTTTGTCGTTGCCTCAGATGTGTCCGCGATCATCAGCTACACCAAGGATGTGACCTACCTGGACGACAACGAGATAGCTATCATTTCCCGCGACAAAGTACGCATTAAGACCATCGACAACGCTGAGGTAAACAAGAAAGTCGAGAAGATCTCGTTCGATCTGGACCAGATCGAGAAGGCCGGCCACGCTCACTTTATGTTGAAGGAGATCATGGAGCAGCCGCAGACAATCGAAGACGCCATGCGTGGCCGATTGCTGCAGGAGGAAGGGACCGCACACCTCGGTGGCATCCGCCACGAAACCGACTCGTTGCTGTACGCGCCCAAAATGCTCTTTACCGCCTGTGGCACGAGCTGGCACGCAGCCCTCATTGCCGAGTACATGATCGAGGAGCTGGTGCGGACCCCGGTGGAAGTGGAGTATGCTTCCGAGTTTCGCTATCGCGATCCGGTTATCGAACGCGGGTCTGTGGCGTTTGTCATCAGCCAGTCGGGCGAAACCGCAGACACACTGGCGGCGCTGCGCGAAGCCAAGCGCAAGGGCTCGAAGGTGATGGGCATCTGCAACGTGGTCGGCTCGACGATTGCACGCGAAAGCGATGCCGGCGTCTACCTGCACGCAGGACCCGAAATCGGCGTGGCCTCGACCAAGGCGTTTACCTCGCAGGTTACCGTTTGCGCCTTGCTGACCCTGTTGCTGGCGCGAATGCGCAACATCGGCGCCTCCAAGGGAGTCGAAATCGTTTCGGAAATGAAATTGCTGCCACAGAAGGTGCAGACGATTCTGGACAACCACGCCGTGATCAAGGAAATTGCCGCCGAGTACCACACGAGCCAAAACTTTCTCTACCTCGGGCGTGGCTACAATTTTCCGGTGGCCCTGGAGGGCGCCCTCAAGCTCAAGGAAATTTCATACATTCACGCAGAGGGGTACCCTGCGGCCGAAATGAAACATGGGCCGATCGCTCTGATCGACGAAAACATGCCGGTGGTCGTCATCGCCACCCGGGATTCGATTTACGAGAAGGTGACCAGCAACATCGAGGAGGTGAAAGCAAGACGTGGCAGAATTATCGCCATCGCCACCGAAGGGGACGACGAGATCCGGAAGCGCGCCGATCATGTGATTTATGTGCCGGCCACCCTGGAATTCCTCACCCCGATTCTTACAATAATTCCGCTGCAATTGCTCGCCTACTACATCGCCATCCTGCGCGGTTGTGATGTCGACCAGCCGCGGAATCTGGCAAAAAGCGTTACAGTGGAATAGGGAGAAAAATGAAGCCGAAGAGTCAAGCCGTTATCGTTGGATTGTTCCTGATTTGCTCCTGTCTGCCGGCGAGGTCGCTGTTTTCGCAGCATCGCCAGAGAATTCAATTCGACCCTATTGTGGAACAGGAATTCAAGGAGGCCCTGCGGCGCTACGTCGCACGCGACTACCTGCACGCTCGGCAGAAGTTCGAAGCCCTGGCTGCATCGCCGCGAGTGCACCATCGAATGACGGCAACGCTGCTCATGGCTGGCAAGAGCCTTTATAAACAAGGGCGTTACGCCGATTCCCTGCCCTATTTCGGGCGTCTGCTCTCTGCTTTCCCGCAGAGCAGCTACGCCGACGATTCCTACTACGCACGCGGCGCCGCGCACTACCGGCTGGGACAGTATGTCGAGGCGGCCAGGGATTTCCTGTGGGTGGCGGGAAACAGCCGGGAACAGAGGCTGGTGACAAGGAGCAGCAAGCTGTCGAGTTACCTCATGCGGAAGAAGCTGTCGGGCAAGGAACTGGAAGGACTCTTACCGTATGCCGACGGTGAAGTACCGTCAGCGCTGGTCAGCATAGCGCTGGCCACCTATGAAATGCAGGTCGGAGCCAACGACTACGCCCTGGAAATTCTGACAAATCACCGGCGGCGCTACGGCGGTCCGGGGAAATATGCCGGTCAGGTGGAACGGCTCATTCAACAGGCAAAAGCGGATGGGCTTCGCGCCGGGAAAGTCGGCGTCATCTTGCCGCTCTCCGGCTACTTCCGGGAAGAAGGACTGGGGGTTTTGCGAGGCATCCAGTTCGCCCGCAGCCAACGCAATAAGGGCACCCATAAGCCGGCCAGGCTCGTCGTTCGTGATTCTGAAAGCAGCATGGTCAAGGCGGTTCTGAGCGCAAAAGATCTGATTGCACACGAACGCGTGCCCGCTATTATCGGCGATCTCGAGAGCGATATCACTGCTGGTATGGGGGCACTGGCCGCGGAGCGCAATGTGACGGTGCTTGCACCGGCGGCCACCGAAAATGGCGTCGCCTCGGTTGGCGCCACCGTTTTTCAACTCAACAGCGACCTCGAACGAAAGGGCGAAGCATTGGCCGAGTACGCCATCAAGGCGCTCGGCATGCAGACTTTCGTGACCCTTGCCCCGTCAGATGCCTATGGCCATCAAATGGTCGCAAGCTTCAGTGCTACCGTCGACCGGCTGGGCGGCAGAATTATCTCACAGAGCTGGTATTACGGGACCCCGGAAGACCTCGGGCGGCAGTTCAAGAGCATTCGCGAAGCCGCGTTTGCCTACGATTCAACCGATGTTGAGCTGATGATCGAGGAAGCAGAGGAAAAGGGTGAAACTCTCCGGGAGCGGGACATCCCCGTCCTTTCAGTCGATGGCTTTTTCATCCCGATCTATTCCGAGGACATCAAGTATGTGGCGCCGCAACTGGCCCAGCACAACATTCGGACCCAAATCCTCGGCGGCGAGTATCTCGACGACCTGGAAACGCTGAAGAAACAGCAAATTCAGCCGTACATCAACGGTGTTATTTTTGTCAGTGACTATTTCCCAGACGAAAACAACCGCGACTTCAGGACGTTTCGATCAGAGTTCAGGCTCCAGATGAAGAAGACGCCTGAACGCTGGGAAGTGTTCGGTTACGATGCCTACAACCTGGTCGAAAATGCCATGGAAAACGGCGCCACCACCGGCAGCGGTATCAGTCGCCAGCTGGAAAAACTCGACGGCTATCGCGGCAAGAAAGGGCTGATTTCCTTCGAGGGAAACAATCGGATCAACAGGGACGTAAACATTCTGCAATTTATAGACGGCAAAATCATAAAGCATGAGAATTGAGGTGGATCATGGAAGCGCAAAGTCTTCTCAAAAAAACGGTTCTCGCTGGAATCGGGATTTATTCCCTGACCAAGGAGAAAGCTCAGGACCTGATGAATGAGCTCGTCACCAAAGGCGAGCTGTCGCAAGACGATGGCCCCAAGTTTGTTAAAGCGATGATGGACAAGGCGGACGAGGAGGTTGAATTCCTCAAGAAAATGGTCGATGCCCGCGTTCAGCAGGCTGTGTCGGCCATCCGCCCGGCCTACGATGAGCAGTTCAACAAGCTAAACAAGAAAATGGACAAGATTGCCAAGGAGGTGACAAAACTCAACTCGCAGTAGAATTGTAGCAGCGATGTTTACCCAACTAAGGAGGTTACATGAGGAACACTATCGCAATGACGTTCGCGCTTTTTCTGTGCTTCGGCTTCGTGCAGTCTGCCTCGGCTCAGAGCATCGGCTTCCACGGCATCGGTGGCCGTATCGGCTTGGTGAAGCCGGAGAATATCGATGCAACGCTAAACGTGGCGGCGCATGCCAATTTGGGCGAAATAATCGAAAATCTCGTCATTTTCCCATCCGTCGACTACTGGGGAAAGAGCGTGGGGCCGCTTGACTTCTCGCAATTCGCCATCAACGCTGACGGACGCTACTATCTTCCGGCTTCCAGCGACCTCGCATTTTTTGCCGGCGGCGGACTCAGCTTTATCTTTACTCACAGACCGGTTTCTTTCCTTGGCCGGACTAATGGTGACACGAACCTCGACCTCGGCCTGAATCTCTTTGGCGGGCTTGACTACCCTCTCAGCGATAATCTCCTGCTGACCGGTGAGGGCCGCTTTGTTGTCAGTGATATGTACTCCTTCAAGCTGACGGCGGGTGTAACCTACTTGCTTGGCAAATAGGAGCACTACTGAGCGAGGCAGTTCATTTTCTTTTTGCCGCTCGATCATCAGACGGGCAGCGGATAGTCTGTTCCGCTGACCGTTTTTTTTAGCATCAGAACCCTCCACATAGCGACGCCGATTCAAGACTACGGCGCTGAATTTTCCCTTGCACTCTAATCGCGAATCGTTTATATTGAACGCGACTTTGACCATGCATCTCGCATATTTTCTTCGGAAGGAGCGCATTCCTTGTCAATTCTACAATCGATTCTGCTTGGCCTCGTACAGGGGCTGACCGAGTTCCTGCCGGTCAGCAGCTCGGGGCATCTGGTGTTGGCAAAA
>CAZTNL010000277.1:0-4978 GCA_964614885.1 uncultured Calditrichaceae bacterium
ATTGAGCAGCAAGAGGCTGTCGACCGCTTTTTTCGTACGCATCAACGCCTGGCGAGAGCGGGAGAAGTCAGAATCGAGGTCGGCGTTCGCGCCGCCACTGAGCAGTGCGCTGCGCAGTGACTTGTACCGGGCGAAGGTTTCGGCGATGGAGTCGACGCAGGCCTGCTGCCCATCCACAGCCTTGTTTTTCCGTGTCCTTTGGAATCCACGTTCGAACAGGCTGTCTGCTGAGGCGATGTTCTCTCTTGCCTGTTTCGCCTTGCCCAGATGCAGCAGCAGCACCGCGCTTTCCTGCCGCTCCAGGGCTTCGCTCATCTTATTTGCGGCGTCGATGCTTTTGTAGTTATCATCCAGCAACCGCTGCACAGAGGAGCCGATAGAGCTGATTTCGCGAACAGACCAGAGGCCGGCTATGATCAGCATCATGCTCAATATCAGGAATCCCGACAAGATCTTAGCGCGCAATCCCATTTGCATTTATTCTCCGTTTTTGCTGACTTCCCGTTCCTTGCGAACGCATGGCGAAGATAACTGAAATTTTCGGGATTTTCAAGCTGACATTTGGCTTTTTGCCAAAGCCGTGCGCGGGCGAAAATGTGGGCAGATCCCGAATTCTCTCAGGTAGTAACGAGCGTTTGGCTGGTTGCGACGATCAGTTCCCACGCCCGACGCACGTGCCCGGCATTCACATACGTCTGGCCGATGCACAACCGGATCGAATATTTCCCCCGTACCCGGGTGTGCGTCATGTAGACACGGCCGGTGGCGTTGAGTGTTTGCAGCAGCGTCTCATTCAGCGCGTTCAGGCGCTCCTCATCGTCGACCGCCTCCGGCCGGTAGCGGAAGCAGAGCAGATTGAAAAGGTGGGGAGCGGTCAGCTCGAAGTCAGGATGCCGTTGGATCTCGCCGGCGAGGTCGTTTGCCAGTTTCAAGTGCAGCCGCAACGTGTCTCGAATGCCCTCGATGCCAAAACTGCGCAGGACGAACCACAGTTTCAGGGCACGGAAACGCCGGCCGAGCTGGATGCCCCAGTCGCGGTAGTCGTTTACCGCGCCGCGCGTTGTTGTTTTCAGATACTCCGGCAGGATCTCGAACGTGCGCAGCAGCGCCTCCCGGTCGCGTACAAAGTAGGCAGAGCAGTCGAAGTTGGTGAACATCCACTTGTGCGGGTTCATGACAAAGCTGTCCACCGTTTCGATTCCATCGATCATCCAGCGGAATTCAGGAAGCGCCAAAGCGGTGCCGGCAAAGGCAGCATCGACATGCAGCCACATCTGGTGTTCGCGGCAGAGCGCCGCGACTGGCCCGAGCGGATCGACGGCCGTCGTGCTGGTTGTGCCCAGCGTGGCGACAGCGCAGAGCGGGCGGAGACCCTGCCGCAGATCGCGCCCGATGGCGTCTGAGAGCGCCTTTGGGGCGAGGCGCAATTCCTCATCCACGGCCACTTTCACCAGGTTGTCCCGACCGATGCCCGCGATGGTGACAGCTTTTTCGATTGAAGAGTGCGTTTCCGTGGAGCAGTAGACCCGCCATTTGGCATCCCGCAGGCCGGTGTGGTTGGTTTTGAAAGCGCCGGCCTTTTCGCGCGCGGTGAGAATGGCGGTCAGCGTGGCGGTCGATGCCGTGTCCTGGATGACGCCGCTGAAGTTTTTCGGCAGGCCCAGCAACTCTTTCAGCCACTCCATCATCTTTTCTTCCAGCTCTGCCGCCGCCGGCGATGTGTCCCAAATCATGCATTGCGCGCCGAGAGTGGCCGTCAGCATTTCCGCGAGCAGGGAAGGGTAGCTGGAATTGGCCGGAAAGTAGGCAAAGAAATTCGGACTCTGCCAGTGGGTGATGCCCGGCAGAATGATCTGCTGGAAATCGGCCATGATTCGGCTCATCGGCTCGCCCGTTTCCGGCGGAGACTCCGGCAGCTGTCTGAAAATATCGCCCGGCTGCGCAGCGGATTTGACCGGCAGATTTTCAATGTTTTCGAGGTAGTCCGCCATCCAGTCGACAAACTCGTGCGCGTGTTGGCGAAACTCGCTGCTGTTCATCATTTTGTCATGCTCCGTTCGGAAGTGGTGATTTTTGGTTCTCGTTCCCCAATTGCATTTGGGAACGCCCCTGCGCGAAAAGCTTTGCTTTGAATGGTATCCACACAATCAAACGTCCGGCGATAGAGGCTGAGTCGTCGAAGTAAAACTTCTCGGCAATTGCGTGCCCAGGTCCAACCTGGGCACGAGGGTAAGCCCGGGCACGTGCGGACCGCTATCTCTTGCGCAACTCCACGAGCCATTCCAGGCCTGCCTTGATGGCAAACGTCCTGGCGAAATCTCCCTGGTTGAGCGCCAGTGCGATTTGGTCGAGGCTGTTGAAATAGAGCAGCGGCTTGCCTTCGGGAACGTCGGCAAAGGTACGAACGAACGGAATCTGAGCGTCGAAAACCAGCTTCTCGCCACGAAAGATTTGCACCGCAACCTGTTGGCCTAACCGCACGCCCAAACTGTCGAAAAGCACACGCGGGATGTTCGTCCACACGTTGCCGTAGCGTACGTCGAGCACGGGAATGGCGCCGAGCAGCATGTCCTGTCGGCGGGTGGCTTTCTGATACGACAGGCGCACAATGTCGCGCCCGAGGCTCGGACCGACCTGCTCGAACGCAATAACGCCGGCAGCCAGTCGCGCACCGACGAAGGCGAAAACGTCGCGTCCGTGGAACGTGTGCGACTGCCCGGAGTGCGGGCGTCGGTTCACGCGCTCGTCGACGACGCGAGCCTCCTCAATCCCCAGTTCTTCCGCCACCAGAGTCAGCGTGCCATTGTCCGGCGAAACGAAGATGTGGCCGCTGCGGGTTCGCAGAACGATCGCTTTTCTCGTGGTGCCCACGCCGGGGTCGACGACCGAGACGAAAACGGTGCCGGCCGGCCAGTAGGGCGCGGTCTGCCGCAGGCGGTACGCCGCCTGCCAGATGTTGAAGGGCTCGATCTCGTGGGTCAGATCAAAAATTTGCAGAGTTGCTGAAACGGTGTGGGCCACGCCTTTCATCGAGGCCACGGCGCCGTCCGCCGTGCCGAAATCGGATTGCAGTACGAGCGCTTTTTGCCCGGCGGCCGGCAGGACCTGCAGGAGAAGCAGTGCCAGCGTAATTTGTGTGCGCCGCAGGAGAGACAGCTGCCAGGTTGAACGTATCTTCACAAGGCCATCCCCCGGTTTACTCAGGTCGCAGAATACGTCTGCTGCAGCTCCGCGATGCCCTCAGGTTCTCCGATAATGGTCAGGCGGTCGCCCTCTTCGAGCAGCGTGTCTCCTCGTGGAATGACGATGCGGCCATCCCGGTGAATCAGCGCGATGAGGCTGCCGTGCGGCATGGAAAGCTGCTGCAGTTTCTGCCCGATCAAAGATTCGGTCGGCTGTCCGCTCCTGACTCGCAGCGACAGGAACCGTTCGTGCCGCAGGACGAGTTCCTTGAGTTGCTGCTCGTTTTCGGCCGCCAGCCAGCGCGGCATGAACGATTTGTCGTCGACCTGACCGGCAATCTGAGCCAGGAGCCGCAAATGCTGCCCGGGATTTTCTTCGGGACTGACCAGAAAAAAGAACGCGTGCACCGGCTCGGAAGCATGCTCGCCGAGAAATTCGTGATCGACGTCTACAATCACGCCAACACGGGCGCGCACGATAACGATCTCGGGATGGTCGAGATCGGGCAGCCGCATGTGCGGCAAAGCTGCGCCATGCGACACCGGCGTGGCGCCGACCCGCGTGCCCTGCATGAAGCTCTCCTGGAAGAGGGCCTGCCTGTTTCCCAGACACCGCGCGAGTTCTTTGGATGCGCGT
The DNA here is from genome assembly GCA_964614885.1 of uncultured Calditrichaceae bacterium. Taxonomy (GTDB): domain Bacteria; phylum Zhuqueibacterota; class Zhuqueibacteria; order Oceanimicrobiales; family Oceanimicrobiaceae; genus JAJDAG01. The sequence continues at coordinate 3,820 of CAZTNL010000277.1, forward strand.
TGAACCACGTCCTCGAATGTCGTGGCTTCAGACAGATCGATCAAGGTGGCCTTGGCGATGGCTACATCGAACGGATCGTCGGCGCGCAATCCCTTTTCTTTCAAAATGCCTCGAAGCTCCCGGTCCAGATTCTCATCTTTGTTTTCACCTAGTCTCGCAAAATAGTGGTAAACTGCGCCGTCGCGCTCCACGCGACCGCGGGCATAAAAAGTGTACCAGAGAATACCGACCGTGATCAGGGAAAGCGTAAAAAGCGTCGGCGCCAAGCCCATTTCAACGATAAGAAAGACGGGTGCGAGCAGCCCGAAAAGGTGCAGCCAGGGGTAGAACGGCGATCTGTAGCCCGGGTCGTACGCCTCGATGCGGCTTTCGCGCATGATAATCACGGCGAGGCAGCAAAGGGAAAACAGCATGAGCTGAAAGGCGCTGGCCAGCTTGGCGATGCGCATCGGGTTCAGCACTGTGACGCAGAGGACGATGGCTGCGACCGTCAGGTAGATTGCGGTTTGCGGAATCTGACGCTTGCTCAGCAGGCGAAAGAATCGCGGCAGCAAATGATCCCGGCTCATCGCCAGTGGATAGCGAGAGGCACTCAGAATTGCCGCATTGGAAACCGAGAAAAAGGCGAGGATGGCGGCGACGGCCATAACCGCGGCGCCAACGGGTCCCAACATGATCCTGGCCGCCGTCGATACCGGCGTCAGGTCGTTGCGCAGGGTCTCTGGCGGAATGATGCCGACCATGACCATCGTGCCCACACCGTAGATGAGTATGGCCGTGCCCAGCGCCAGGAACATAGCCAGTGGCAGTGTTCGTTCAGGATTCTTGACTTCTTCGGACACGCTGGCAATGTTCGTGATTCCTACATAACTGATGTAGACCAAACCCGCGGTTGAGTAGATTGAGCCAAACCCTGAGCCCAGAAAATTGGTAAAGTGAACCGGGTTCATCTGGACCGAACCGAGAGAAAGGAATACTGCCAGAGTGCACAGGAGAGCGACCACCAAGACCACCTGAAATCCGCCTGTCTTTTTGGCGCCCAGCAAGTTGACGGCGCCAAAAAGTACAGCGAGCACGGCGGCCATCGCAGGGACCGGGGCATTTGGGAAAAACAAGCTAATTTTATACTGCCCGTGCTTTTGAACCCGATTAGTTGTCA
>CAZTNL010000278.1:0-4972 GCA_964614885.1 uncultured Calditrichaceae bacterium
CAGCGAAACGACGATGCTGCTGGATATGGCGATAGCGATATCGCGGAACAGTTGACCGGCCCGCTCCTGGATAAAAATGATCGGCAGAAAAACGGCCACGGTCGTGACTGTGGAGGCCAGCAGAGCCCCCCAGACTTCCTGGGTCCCGTCATAGGCGGCCTGCCATCTCGTCTTGCCGAGTTGGATATGGCGGTAGATGTTCTCTAACACGACGATGGCGGCATCGACGACCATACCCACCGCGAATGCCATCCCGGCGAGGGAGATGACATTGATCGAGCGGCCAAACAGATACATGGTCAGAAAAGTCGTGATAATCGAGATCGGAATCGACATGCTGACGACGAGGATGGATGATATGGAGCGCAGGAACAGGAAAAGGGTGGCGATGGCAAGAAAACCGCCGAAATACATGTTCGAAAACACCAGGTTGATCGCCGAGTTGATGTAGATCGTTTCTCTGTATACGTTTTCGATATGGAGGTTGCGGTCGGCGAGAATCTCTTTGTTGACGGCGTCCATCTCGGTCAGCAGGCCGTCCATCACTTGCAGAACATTGGCTCCGATCTGACGTTGTGCGTTAAAAACGATCGCCGGCCGCCCTTTGTATCTGACCTGTGCGAACGGCTTCTGGTGTTCCAGCGCTACCGCAGCCACGTCGCCCACGCGGATCGGCACACCGTTCTTGACGGTGATGACCGTCTGCTGCACGTCTTCGACTTTCTCGAATCTGGACATTGTGCGCACGACATACCGGCGCTTTCCCTCACCGAAATCGCCGGCCGAAATGTCCCGGTTTTGCGAGCGCAACGCTTGTGTGAGCTGCGAAATCGTGATGCCGGACGAGGCCAGCAATTCGGGCGCGAATGTAACGTGCAGTTCATTGTCGAGGCCACCGAAGGGATTGATTCGGGAAATGCCCTGCACGCGCTCGAAACGGGGCTGGATGAGATCCTCCACCAGCTCCTGCAGGTATGGCACGTGGATATTGTCGGAATCCGCGACCAAAACGAACCACGCGATAGCGCCATCCATTTGGCTCGAAGTCGTCACGATCGGGCGGTCGGCATCTTCCGGGTAGGAAGGAACTTCGTTCAGTTTGTTGGTAACTTTCACCAGCGCGGCGTTCATATCGATGCCGACGCCGAATTCCAGCGTCACTTCACCCTGTCCGGAGCTGGAGGTCGAGTTCATCTTGAGCACGCCCTCTACCGATTTCAGGTGTTCCTCCTGCCGGTCGACGATTTCTTTTTCGACTTCCTGCGGCGAGGCGCCGAACCAGTTGGTGGTAACGGTAATGATCGGTCGCTTGACTTCCGGTGTCAGCTGGATAGGCACATTGGTCAAAGCGACCAGGCCACCCATGACCGCGATGAGTACACCGACGATCACCGTGACGGGAAAGGAGATGGAGCTTTTGATCAAACTCAAGGGTACCTCGACTTGTCTGTTGCTAACCTGGGAAACTCATGGCCACGGCGGCCTCAGTTTACCGACTGTGAATCGGACCGGCTCTTCTGCAGCCGCACTTCTCCCCCGGGAGAGATGCGCTCGTTGCCCCGGATGATGACGCTGAGGCCGTCTCTCAGGCCCTCGCCTTTGACCGCCACCATCTCACCTTCAGTCGAGGAGGTCGTGACGGGAATCCGCACGGCTTTGCCATCCTTGATCGTGTAGACCGATGTTTGCAGTCCCTCCCGCACAATAGCGTCCTTGGAAACCGCCAAACTGGTGAATTGCTGGTTGAGCGAAAGGGCTACCTTGACGAGCATGCCCCCGCCGAGGTAGCCATCTTCATTCGCGACGCTGACGAAAACCGGAAACGTGTGGGTGGCCTGGAGCGCGCTCGGTGAAATGCCGGTCACCCGGCCCGGGCGGGCGTCGCCATCACCGCCGGAGCGGTAAACCATGACCGTGCTGCCCGTCGCAACCTGTCCGAAATACTTTTCCGGCAGGTCAACCGTCACCTTGATGACCGACGGATCGACGAGCTCGAAAACCGGCGTTCCGGGGTTGACCCACTCGCCGACATCGATCAACTGCTGGCCGGTGATCCCGGAGAACGGTGCTCTGATGCGGCAATTCGCCAGATCGTCGGCCAGGCGCGCTTTCTCTGCCTGAAGCTGCCGGAATCGTTCAAGCGCCGCGACGTAGGTCGTGCTGTCTGTATCGATGATGCTTTCGGAGATCAATTGCCGGGCAAAAAGCCCTTTCGAGCGTTCGAGTGCTCTGCGCGCGGCGTCGGCTCGGGCCTTGGCCTGCATGGCTTCGGCCTGCTTGGCGTCCAGCGCCATTTGAAACTGCTGTGGGGCAATGCTGACCAGCGGGGCACCTTTCTTGACGATCGCCCCCTCGGCCGCATCGATCCTGAGCACGCTTCCGGAGACCGTCGCGACCACCTTGCTGTTGCGAACGGCCTCGGTTCGGCTGACAAGGTTGACCTGGTCGTGAAACGCCATCTTCCTGGCCTGGCCGGTCATCACCAGCGTCTGCCCCATGCAGGGTGACCATGCGGCTGCCAGCAGGGCGAGCAGAGTTGAAAGCATACGTATATTTGTCACGCGACGTGCTCCTCGTGTAAGAATATCTGAAAATTTACGGCCGTTTCGGCGAGATGTTTACATAAAAAATAAAAGTACCAAGATTTTTTCTCAAGATCAAGGCTGCCCGGTGAAATATATCGGCCTCCATACCGATGTGTCCCTGTTTGGAACAAAACATTCTCCCCGGTTTCTACCCCGGCCAAACTGCTTGATTCATTTGGTGAAAATGCTCATTTTCTACCGACCGCTTGCACAACGACCGGGGAGAGCAGACACCCATGAGCAGAATTTCGAAGATCTATCTCATTTCCTATCTGACATTCGGAGGGTTTTCCTGCCTGTTCTTCCCGCAGGGTACGCTCCGGCTTTTCCTTGCGACCGGGAACTACCAGAACGCACTCATGCAACTAATCGGCGCCTTGTTGCTCGGTCTCGATACCCTGGTGATCCTGAACGTTTTTTCTGAGGGCGATCGGTTCATGCGCAAGGCTATCGTCGCCAGGATCGTCATTATTCTCGGGATGCTGGTGACCTATTTCAACACCGGCGAACGGATGCTGCTGATTCTGATCGCCATCGTCGGCACCGGCGTGGCCCTTAGCGCCCTCGGCATAAGATCGGCAGGTGGAGGATGACACGGGTTGCGCCCGCGAAAAAGTTGCTGGTTGTCTACAATCCGAGAGCGGCGCATGGCCGGGCAGCCGGTCTGCAGGTCGCGATCGAGGCCTGTTTCGCAACAGCGGCGGTGCCCGTGGAAATGCGCGTCACGCAGTATAAGCGCCACGGCCAGGAGATTGTTGCCGCAGCCGACTTTTCCCGCTATGCCGGCGTCGTGGCCGCCGGCGGCGACGGGACCTTGTTCGAGGTTGTGAACGGCTGGTTTCTCAATGAGAGCGCTGCCCGAATTCCTATCGGTATTCTGCCCGTCGGCACCGGAAACTCTTTCGCCAAGGATCTGGGTTTGGAGTCCGGGCAGTGGCGACCGGCTATCGACCTGATCGCCGGCGGTCGAAAGACCCGCGTCGATGTTGCGCGCTGCCGTTTCGGGGAGGAGACGTTCCACTTCCTGAATGTCATGGGGCTCGGCTTCGTGACCGACGTCCAGCAGATTTCCAATCGAATCAAGGCTCTGGGCAACCTCGCTTATGTGCTCGGCGTGCTCGTCCAGATTCTTTTCCTGAAATCATACGCCATCCGCCTCGTCATCGACGGCCGCCGGATCGACCGGAACATTACCCTGTTGGAAGTGGCCAACACGAGATACACCGCGCGCACATTTCTGATCGCGCCAATGGCTCAGTTCGACGACGGTTTTCTGGATGTCATCCTGAGCCGCAGCATGTCGCGCATGCGTCTTTTCTCTCTTTTCCGCAAGGTTTTCAGCGGCAGCCACACCGGGGCGCGCGAAGTGGAAACCTACAAGGTGAAGCGTTTGAAAATCGATTCGGCGGCGCCGCTCAAGCTCGGGCCGGACGGCGAAATCGTGGGCCGGACGCCGGCAGAAATAGAGTGTCTGCCCGGCGCCATCGAAGTTTTTGCGCCATGAACTATCTTGTCTCCATCTGGTGCTGGGTAGCCGGCGCACTCTATTTCGGCAGCTTGCTGGTTATCGGCATTGGGTTCACCTATGTTTTTCCGGCTCGGACCTACGATCCGTGGATAAAGGTGATGATGCGCTTTCTCTTCAAACTCATTGCTTCGCCTGTGCGGGTGGAAGGGGAAACCGACCTCGACCCGGACGGCGTCTATATCTTCATGTCGAACCACGTCAGTCTTTTCGATCTGCCAATGTTCGCGGGATTTATTCCGGTGTTCTTTCGCGGCGTCGAGGCCAGCTACCAATTCAACTGGCCGCTCTACGGCTTCTTTGTGCGCCGCTACGGCAATCTCGGCATCGAGCGGGAGGATATTCGCAGCTCGATCGCGACCATGCGCCAGGCGGAAAAGCTCCTGAGGGAGGGCACTTCTCTGGTTGTCTTACCGGAAGGAGGGCGCACGGAAGACGGTGAACTGCTGCCTTTCAAGAAGCTGCCGTTCAATCTGGCGCAAAGGGCCGGCGTGCCGATCGTGCCGATCGGACTCTCGGGTCTGTACACTCTGAAACGCAAGGGAAACTGGCTGATTCGCCCGACGCCGCTCAAGATCAAATTCGGCCCGATGATTCCGGCGGAAACGGTAACGTCGCTGTCAAACAAGGAACTGCTGGAGTTGACCCGCGCGCAAATTAAAAGTCTGATCGAGTACGAATGATTTTATCCACGAAGCTGCCGCGGCGCTGAGTTTCTTTCGAGCGCTGGAGCCGCGCTCAAGCGATTCGCGATCGCAGCCTTGCGGGAGCAGGGCTGAGGAACTTCAGATTCTTCAAAAAATCCCAGGGAGCAGGCACGAGCCGAAGTGTCTTGCATGCGCTCTTATCTGTTATCGGGGCA
>CAZTNL010000279.1:0-4960 GCA_964614885.1 uncultured Calditrichaceae bacterium
CGATGGTCGCGGGGCTCGCTGCAATGTGAAAAGCACCAGCGCTGGCCGGCGCAGCAGCGGCATCCGGTTCAATGTCGGCCGGAACCAGAGCGTGCTTCTCCAGCGCGGCAACATCCAGCGGCGGCACGGAGCTCTCTGCCGGTATGTATTCCATAAGGCTGCCCTTTTCGAAGGCCAGATAGGTCTGCAGCACCCGCTCCAAATCTTCGATATCAACCCCGTAGGGCTCTTCGAGATAGCTTTCGAGCATGCGGTAATCTCCCAGCGCCTCGTAGCTCGACAGCAGCGCGGCCTGGCCGACGGCAGACTGTGTGCTCATCACGTAACCCGATTCCAGCAGACTCCGCGCTTTCGCGAGTTCGTCTTCCCGCACCCCTTCATCGCGACAGCGAACCAGCTCTGCGAGCACTGCCTGCTCCGCCGCGCGAATCTTCTCCGGTTGGGCCGTGGCCTCGATCATGAACATCCCGAGTCTGGGAAGGCCGAAATTGTAGGCAGAAATCGTGTTCACCAGCTCTTTCTCTTCCTTGATGGTCTGGTACATGCGGGCGCTCCGACCGTAACCGAGAATGAACGACAGAACCTCGAGGGCATAAGTGTCCTTGTGCAAAACGCCCGGAGTGTGGAAACCAAATGCAAGGTAGCAGTTCTCGATCGCGCCGGTGAGGGTCTCGTGGCGAAATTCCGTTTGCGCCGGTTCTTCCGGAGACTCGGTCGTCCGAACAGCGCCGGGTTCAAAGCCACCGTAGTAGCGCTCTGAGAGCGCCAGCGCCTCCCCTGGGTCGACATCGCCGACGATAGAGAGGATGATGTTTCCGGGCCGGTAATGGTCGCGGTAGAACTGCAGGAAATCCTCCCGCGTCAGGGATCGCAATCCCTCCTCGGTGCCAATACGCCACCGCCGCATGCGATGCTGGTGGAAGGCCAACGCAAACAGTTTTTCCCGCGTGACCGCAGAAGGGGTGTCGAGCTTGCGCTTCGCCTCCTGTATGACGACTTCAGTCTCTTTGCTGAGTTCCGCCGCATCGAAAACCGAGTTGATGAGCGCGTCCGACTGGATATCCAGCCCGCCGGCCAACTCGTCTGCCGGCAGGATCGTGTAATACGAAGTGTGATCGTAGCTGGTACTGGCGTTCAGTTGGCCGCCGAGCATTTTCGTCTCACTGGCAATTTCACCCACCTTCCGCCGCGTCGTTCCCTTGAAAAACATGTGCTCGATCAAATGCGAGATGCCCGCAACCCGGTCCTCCTCATTGAAATAGCCGGCTTTGACGTGCGTTTGAATGGCGACCACCTCGGAGGCAGGTGTTTGTTTAGCAAGAACGGTCAGGCCATTTTTCAGAACGCGCTTTTGCACGCCTTCGGTTATCCTCACTTTGGCATCCTCTCCTTTCAACGCAGGGTCCCGGCGAAGCAGCATCTCCGAGCCTTGAGCTTGATTGCGGGTAGATGAGTTGCGTTTCCGGTCTCTGGCAGTGGAAGTCGCTTAGCGGGCTGAAGACGGGGACGCGTTGTGTGCCCCGGCCGCTTAGCATCAGAAGGGTTCGCCGGAAACGGTACGGCGCCTGGGCGTGGGTTAACAGCCCGGCTAGTTGCTCAATGCCTCTTGCGGAAAACGGTCCTCGACGACAGGCACGACGATCTCCTGGCCGATGCGAAGCTCCGCGAGGTTGATGTCAGGGTTATACTTCTTCAGCAGCCACGTGGGCATCTCAAAGCGCCGGTTGCAGATAACCCAAATGTTATCGCCGCGCCGCACGGTGTATGTATCCTCACCTTGAATCCTGAAATTGCGATAAAAATCTTCCTCGATACCCTGATGGTATTCAATTCTGCGCCGATGGAACTCCTCCGGGGTAACGTTTTCGAAGCTCAGCCAGAGGGCCTGTCCCATACGGATGGGGGTTCCGTATGCCAACCGGTTGATACGACGCAGGTTACGGATCGGCACATCGAGCCACTCGGCGAAATGTCCGAGCGTCTCATCGGGCTCAACCAACACCTGACCGTTATCCGGCATAGGGATATCGCGGAAGGTGTCATGCACCATTTCCACCTTGGGATTGCGCACGACACGCATCCCAAGGTCGCGGGTCAGCTCGACATGATAGTCAGGGAGCGCCATAGCCATCATGTCTTCAACGGACACATACTCGTGCGACATTCGCGCTACCTCACGCTTTTGCAAGGGTATGGCCTGCGGCGGCGTTTGTTTCTTTGTGCTCAGTTTAGGCGAAATGTAGGTCGGCGCTGGGGCCCTGGTTCCGGCGCTTACCTTCGCAGTTTCGCGAGGGCGCGCCAGCCTTGCCGGGACGTCCAACACGGACGACTCCCTGCCCTCGGCCGCTACATTCACTTCGGCAAGCTGCGTCGGTTCTGCTGAAGGCGCCGGACGACGCCTGGTCGGAACAGCCTGCCCGTGGCCTGGGATCTGCAGGTTTTGTCCGGCATAAATTCGGTGCGCGTTACGAATGTTGTTGGCCGCCATCAGTTGCGACACGGAAACCCGGTAACGATGTGCGATCGCGCTCAGATTTTCTCCGCGCCGCACCTTGTGCCACGACGCCCGGACCTGGCGGTTAAACTTGAATTTCGGTGAAATCTGTGCATACAGCTCGTTGACGCGGTCGGCATGGCGGCCCGGCAGCCGCAGGATAAAGTTCTTCGGAATGCGCCGCCGGGAATTGAGAACGGGACTGCGGAGCGCCGGATTCAGTTCGGCAAACTCCTGCAACGAAATCCCAAGCTTTTCTATGAACGCGCGGGTCGTAATATAGTGCGGCAGTTTGAACTCGACAAATTCAGTCGGCTCGTGCATCTTTATTTGACCGAAATAGCGCTCCATGTGCGTCTCGATGTGCAGCGCCGCCAAAAACTCTGCGTAGAAATTCCTGGAGGCGAAGCCAAAACTACGGCTGCGGTAGTAGCGGACGATCTTGCCGAGGTCATTGCCGAATTTTCTCTTGGCTCGCTTCATGCCGTTGCGCCCGTGATTGTAGGCGGTGATCGCGAGCGGCCAGGCGCCGAGGGCCTCATAGTTGGCTTTCAGCAGTTTCGCCGCCGATCGCGTTGCAACAATCGGGTCGAGCCGCTGGTCGATATTGTAAGTCACTTTCATGTAGCGCCGTCCTGTCGAGCGTGTGAACTGCCACAACCCCGCGGCCCCGAGTTTTGAGTAAGCCCTGTAGTTGAAGGAGGACTCGACATGAGGCAGCGCAACCAGCTCCAGCGGCACACCCTCTTCGCGGAAAATCTCCTTCATTTGTTGCAGATACCTGCCGGACCGCGCCAGCCCTTTGCGGAACCGCTCCCGCAAGCCGGTTTGTGCCCGCACACTCCTGGCAGCGCGGCGCAGCTCCTTTGAACTCACACTTTCGCCGAACAACCCGGCCACATACTTCTCCCTGCCATCGAGTTTGTTCAGATCAAGCCTCCGCATGCGGGAAAGACGTTTCAGTATGTTCACATAGGACTTCTTGATACGCTCGATGCGCTTCCACTCGATCCGGGAGCTCACACTGACGCCGCGGAACAAGGAATCCAGATTGACGACTTCGTAGACAATGCCCAGGTTCACAGCGTCGTGAATGATAACATCGCGCTCGGAATAGCGCGCGTAAACATCTTTCCAGAAGGCAACGTTGGGCTTCAGTACTTCAGGTGTCGGGAAGAGCTCAGCGACGGTGCTGCCGGTTTGTGACATCGACGGCAAAGCAATGGCGAACAAGAATGCGACAATGATACCGCGAAACAACCAGGCAGACAACCGTTCTATCATTTCATTCACACCAGAATCGATTTTCCAGTCTCTCCAATAACTACAAAATTCTCTTGCCGGCCATTCCCAAACACCCGGCCGCGGGGGAAACCCCGTGTGCGGATGCCAGAAATCGGGACAGCACTTTTCAGTTTGATTGAGCTATTCTCTCTATCGTCACGAAATGCGCAGGCTTTCACCATTTGGAATAAATTTAACCATACGCAAAAGAACGCAGACAATCAAACAAAAAGTATGCGCACAGCCCACATTTCGCGGGCCGCATTACAGAATAAACACCGACTTCAAGTTTTTGCAATATGAGCGCATTTCTTTGACACCTACCGTTTATACACTTATATTCCCATCCGAATGAGATCACGAAAAAGGGACGGTTGTATGGAAAACATGTTCATCAGAGTCGGCGAAAAGGAGTTTGGGCCCGTATCGCTCAGGGAACTTGAAGAGCTGGTTAAGGAAGGCAGCTTTGACCGGCAGGACTACGTGTGGAGCGACGATCTCGGTGAATGGATTTTGGCAGAGCATGTGGTCGAGTTGCGGGACGTTTTCGACGTGCCGCAACCGCGCACCGACTACGGGAAGACGATTTGGGCGGTGGCCAGCGGCAAGGGCGGTGTCGGCAAAACCGTACTCTCGTCTTCGATCGGCGTGGGTCTGGCCTCGATGGGGCAGGAAGTCATCATGGTGGATGGTGACCTGGGCGGCGCTAATCTGCATACGTGCATGGGTATCCTCGATCCCGAGTTTACCTTCTTCGATTTCTACACGCTGCAAAAAGAATCGCTGTCCGACATCGTCTTGAAAACGCCGGTCGAGAACCTGAGCTTGATCAGCGGCGCGTGTGGCACGCTCGGCCTGGCAAATCCAAAGTACTTTCAAAAACAGCGCTTTATGCGCGAGCTCAAGAAGCTGGAAGCGGATACGATCATTCTGGACCTCGGCGCCGGCGCCGGCTTCAACACCATCGACTTCTTCATGCTCGCCGACGAAAAAATTCTGGTCACGACTCCGGAGCCAACCGCCGTGTACGAAGCGTTCGGCTTTATTAAGGTTTGCTTGATGCGGGAGTTGAGCCGGCAGCTCAAAAAACACCCGGAGGCCCGGGCCATCGTGGCCGAAGCTGAGATCAACAAGCCCAACCATATCAAGCAAACGATCGGGGATCTCATGCAGCGTCTCGGC
>CAZTNL010000280.1:0-4956 GCA_964614885.1 uncultured Calditrichaceae bacterium
ATCGCCGCAATTACTCATGGCGTCTACTATCGCGCCACAAACAATGAGAGTCTGGCCAAGATATTCAAGGAGATCGACCAGCTCGAAAAGACCAAGATCGAGGTGAAGGAGTTTACCCGCTATCGGGAGCTGTTTAGTTATTTTCTGCTCGCTGCGCTATCCGCGTTGCTCGCTGAAATTGCATTGACGAACATTGCATTTAGGAAAATACCCTGAGATGTTGAGATTCGCTGACAGTCACTATTTCATGCTCTTTCTTTTGCTGCCGTTGACAGCCTTGTTCTACTGGTACGTGTTTCGCTGGAAGAACAAAGCGTTGCGCCGATTCGGAAACCTCGACCTGGTGAAGAGGTTGACAGCCTCGGTGAGCCGCCGGAGGCAGGTGGCCAAGGCGATGCTGGTCCTGTTCGGGTTGTCGTTTATGATCCTGTCGCTGGCCCGGCCTCAGATCGGGACGCGTTTGCAGGAAGTGAAGCGCAAAGGCGTCGACGTGTTCGTGGCGCTCGATGTTTCGGCGTCAATGCTGGCTGAGGACATCAAACCCAGTCGGCTGGACAAAGCCAAACATGAGATTTCCGCCTTCATGGACATGCTCCGCGGGGACCGGATCGGCCTCATCGCTTTCGCCGGCGATGCGTTCGTTCAGTGCCCGCTCACGCTCGACTACGGCGCCGCTAAGATCTTTCTGGACATCATGGACCCGAGCCTGATTCCGGAACCCGGCACCAATCTGTCGGCTGCGATCGCGACAGCCATGAAGAGCTTTGAATCGAAGGAACGCAAGTTCAAGGTGCTCATATTGATCACCGATGGCGAGGACCACGGCGACGACTTGATGAAAGTCGCCGAAGCGGCGGACAAGGAAGGTGTGGTTATATACACAGTAGGCATCGGTTCGCCTCAGGGGGTGCCGATTCCCATTTATGACAAGTCGGGTAGGAGAGATTTCAAGAAAGACCGCAATGGCGAGCCCATTCTCACCAAGCTCGATCACGTGACTCTTGAAAAAGTCGCCTTGACCACCGGCGGCAAGTACTATCAGTCGGTGACCGGCGAAACGAAGCTGGCGGACGTCTACCGGGAGATTTCAAAAATGGAAAAGAAGGAACTCGCATCCCGCAAGTTCTCCCAGTACGAAGATCGCTTTCAATATGTCCTGGCTTTTGCCTTTTTCTTTCTCGCAATCGAGGTCATGATATCAGAGCGGGTCAAGAATGAGCCTGAATGGCGGGGGAGGTTCGAATAAGATGCACACGAATCGACTGGCGCATTTTGTGACGGCCATCTTGATTGTGAGCGGCACGGCGCATTGCCTGGCGCAGAGCGGGCACAAGATGGTGAACGAGGGGAACAAGTTGTTCGCAGAAGAAAAGTACGACGAGGCGAATACGAAGTACCGGGACGCCATGCTCGAGGCGCCTGATTCTCCCATCCTCAATTTCAACATCGGGGACGTGCAGTACAAAAAGCACAACTATGAGGAGGCGTTAAAGACTTACCAGAAGGCGCTTTCCAGCGATGACATTGCCGTGCAGTCAAAGGCGTACTACAATATGGGCAATACGCTGTACAAGCTCGGCAAGCTGCCGGAGAGCATTCTCCATTACAGAAAGGCGCTGGAACTCAACCCGAACGACGAAGATGCCAAATATAATCTGGAGTACGTAAGGGCGAAGCTCAAGGATGACGCCAACAAGCAGCAGAACCAAAAAAATCAGAAAAACCAACAGAATCAGCAGCAGAACCAGCAAGGCGAGCAAAACAAAGATAAGCAAGCGGAAAGCAAAGACCAGAAACGACAAGAGCAAAAGCAAAAGGACCAGAAACAGGACCAGCAAAAGCAACAGGCAGACAAGAAGAAGCAGCAGGATGAACAAAAGCAGGACTCCGGCGAGCAGCAGCAATCTCAGCCGATGGAGAAAAAGGAAATTTCCAAACAGGACGCAGAGCGCATTCTGAACGCGCTGAAAAAAGATGAGCAGGATTTGCTGAAGAAGCAGCGGAAGGTGAAGGCACGCGGCGCATTTCATGGAAAAGACTGGTAGGAAAAGTATGTCCGTAAGAGGGCGCCATCGATTTCGGAGAAGCGTCAGGCACGGCCTGGTCCTGATGCTGGTACTTGCGAGTACCGTGCCCGGTTTTTCGCAGAAGTTCAAGGTCAGCGCCTACGTCGACAGGGGTTCTGTCGGATTGAACGAACAGTTCGAGCTCAGCATCGAGTTGTCCGGCTCCGATGCCAACGGCGCACCGCAGCCTGCGCCGCCGACGCTCGACAAGTTTGCCAGCTATCTGGGGAGCCGCACGTCCACCAACATGCAATTCATCAACGGCCGGATGTCTGTGACCGCCACCTACAGTTACACCTACCTGGCGCACACCGTTGGCAAGTTCCAGATACCGCCGATCCAGTATGATTATCGCGGCCAGCGTTTTTCTACTGATGCCATCGCCATTGAAGTGCTCAAGAGCCCTGCCGCTGCGCAGCAGCCGCGCCAGGGGCGACCTTTGCGTTCGCAGGGAAGGCCCCAACAGAGCGAAGAGACGGGCAACATCCTGTTTCTGCGAGCGGTGCCTGACAAGAACGTGGTCTATCAGAACGAGCCGGTTGTCGTCTCTTACAAGCTCTACTTTGCCGCGAACGTCACCAACTATGGCCTTTCCCAGATGCCCAGCACCGTCGGTTTTTGGTCGGAGGATTTTGAACTGCCGGCACGGCCGCGCATCTATAGCGAAGTCGTCGACGGCCAGCAATTCAGAGTCGCGGAGATAAAGAAGACCGTCTTGTTCGCTCAGGGGCCAGGCGAAAAGACATTGGGGCCATTGACAGCCGAATGCGAAGTGCAGGTGAAACGCCGACGCCGGCGCGGTGCGTTCGACAGTTTTTTTGACGATCCTTTTTTCGGATTTGACCAGACGGTGAGAAAGTCGGTCGCGTCCAACAGCGTCAAGATCAAAGTGCTGCCACTGCCCTCGGCCGGTCGTCCTTCGGACTTTTCGGGGGCCGTGGGCGCATTCACCATAAAAGCCAGTGTTGACAAGACGACGGTAAAGGCAAACGAAGCCGTCACGCTAAAGGTGGTCATCGCCGGCAGTGGCAACATTAAGATGCTTCCGGCGCCGAATGTGCAGTTTCCCGGCGATTTCGAGACCTACGACCCGAAGGTCACTGAACACATCCAGCGAAAGAGTAGCCGTCTTTCAGGGGACAAGACGTTTGAATACGTGATGATCCCCCGTTTCCCCGGCAAGCAAAGCATTCGTCCTATCCGCTTTTCCTTTTTCGACGTTGCCAGCAAACGCTACCGGTCGGTTGCGACGCCTGCCATGGATATCGTGGTGACCAAAGGCGCGCGACAGTTCGTCGCCACCGGTTTGGGGACCTCAAAGGAAGACGTAAAATTCATCGGCCAGGATATCCATTTTATCCAGGTTCGCCTTCCCGAATTCAAACAAATGAGCGCGGCTTTTTATAAGAGCTGGCCATTTTTCCTTCTGCTTGGTCTGCCGTTGCTCGCTCTGGCCGGGGCTTCTTTTTACCAAAGGTATCAGCGTCGCCTCAGCTCCAACGTTGCTTATGCCCGGCGGCGGAAGGCAAATCAAATGGCGATCAAATGTCTGAGAAAAGCTCGCGGCGAGCTCAAGAATGGAGACCCCAAGCAGTTCTACGCGGAGGTCTCGACCGCGTTGATGGGATTTATCGGAGACAAATTGAACGTCTCCGCGGCCGGTCTGATTACGGATGAGGCCGAGGAAATGCTCAAAGCTCGCGGCATCGATGACAAGACCGTCGAAAGCTACCTGGGCTGTCTGAGAACCTGCGACTTCAAACGCTTCGCACCCGGCGATTCAAAGGATGTCGACATGCAGGCGCTCCTCGGGCAGGCGAAGCAGGCAATCGTAAGTTTGGAGAAGGCGCTATGAGGCAATTCGGCAAATGGGGCGCCGTGTTATTATTGACATTTTATGCCTTCTCGGCTGTTCAGGCTCAGGAGCGCGCAGCTCTTTTCAAAGCAGCCGGGGCCGCGTATGAAAAGGGAGACTATGAGAGCGCAGCAGCCAAGTATGCCTCTATCCTGCAATCCGGTTACGAGAGTTGGGAGGTTTACTACAACCTCGGTAACGCCTACTACAAGCAGCACGACATCGCGCGGGCCATTTTGAATTACGAACGAGCCAAGCGCCTGGCGCCGCAAAACGAAGATGTCGAATACAACTTAGAACTTGCACGATTGGCCACCGCCGATCGCATTCAGGAGTTACCGCAATTTTTTCTCTTGAGGTGGTTTTGGAAATATAGCCACCTCCTCGGTCTTGGAACGGTTACCTGGGTCGTCATTGCCTTCTATCTGGCCACAATTTGCATCTTTGTGCTGCGCATGTTGAGCAAAACCGTGCGCGCGAGTAGGGTGAGTTATGTCACCGCTATCATAACGTCGACTCTGCTGCTCCTGTCTTCCACTGCGCTGGTAGCGCAAATCTATGAAAGCGAGACCAGGGTGGAGGCGATCCTCTTGCCGGACAAAATAGATATTAAAAGCGCACCAGACGAATCCGCCACAGATGTGTTCACTTTGCACACGGGCGTCAAAGTCGAGGTCAAGGATCGATCCCTGGGTTGGACGAAAATCCGTCTGGCTGATGGCAAGATAGGCTGGCTCCCTGATGACGCCATCGCCCGCATTTGAACATCTATCTGTACGTCACCTCAGCCGTTCTTCCCGCTAACTTTGTGATCAGTCGCGCAACGGAAGTTCGCGCCCGTCGTCGGCGAAATGCTGACCTGAAAAAGTCATGGCCACAGAGTACACAGAGATTTATCTTTTTGAAAGTTAAGAAAATGCACATTCGTGATATTTTGAAATGATATTTTATGGGAATTGTTCCTCTAAGTTATTATTTTTCAGTGCTATCTTTGCCTCAGTGGCGACATCTATGAATGAGTCAGACTAATTTTTG
>CAZTNL010000281.1:0-4939 GCA_964614885.1 uncultured Calditrichaceae bacterium
GCGGCGGGTGCTCATATTTGTGTCGGTGTTGATGGCTACGCCAGCAGCGATGCTTTCGAGGAGGTTCGGGCGGTCGAGCTGGATGAACGGTCGCGTACCGAGCTGAGAACCGTGGCCGCTGAGGCGCCGCAACTGCTGCAGATGGCGGTGGGCAACGGGCACGCCGCCACCGGATGGCCGCCGGCCGCAACCGCTACAGACCGCGTCTTTCTGCGGGCAGACGATCCCGCACTGGCCGGATGTCACGACGAGCTGCTGGCGGACGCTGTCATTTTTGCGGGCACACCCCGGGCGGTTGAGCGGGTGGAAGTCGCTGGGGATGAAATCGTGAGCGGGGGCCGGCATCGCGACCTCGACGAAGCGCTGCACAACTACACGGCGACGCTCCGCAAGCTGGGTTGGTGACTTCTGCCGGCTCCCCTATTCGCCGCCTGCTGGTCCGCCGGAGCTTTGCTCCAGAACCTCGCGCACGATGTCGACCAGCGCCGCCGCCTTGTACGGTTTTTGGATGAAGCCCGACAGCCCCTTGCCTTCAAACCTGGCGGTGGTCTCTTGCTGGTCGTACCCGCTGGAAAGAATGACGGGGACGGCGTTGTTGATATTCCGCATCTCCCGGTAAGCCTGCTCCCCGTCGAGATTGGGCATAGTCAAATCCAGAATGACCAGGACGAGGTCTGCGTGATGTTCGCGGTACAGATCGACGGCCTCGCTGCCATCTTCCGCGGTCAGCACGGTAAATCCGGTTTTCCCGAGAACTTTTCGGCCGAGAGTGCGCACCGCCACCTCGTCGTCCGCCAGCAAGATGGTCCCCTCGCCGCGCCAGACCTGGGTTGGCTTCGGCGCTTCCGGTTTCACGGTCGTCTCTTTCAGAGTCGCGGGAAACAGGACGGTGAAGGTTGTGCCCCGCCCAACCTGGCTGTCGATTCTGACAGCGCCCTTGTGCCCGCGAACGATGCCGAGGACCGCGGCGAGGCCCAGCCCGCGACCGGCGAATTTGGTGCTGTAGAAGGGGTCGAAGACTTTTCCCAGGGTTTCCTCATCCATGCCGCAGCCGCTGTCGCTGACCTCCACGTACACGTAAGTTCCGGCCGGCAGCTCATCGTCGAGGTACGTGGTTCGAAGATATTCGCTGTTGCACTCCATGGTCCCGGTGCTGACGTTGATGACGCCACGCGCATCGTCGAG
The DNA here is from genome assembly GCA_964614885.1 of uncultured Calditrichaceae bacterium. Lineage (GTDB taxonomy): Bacteria > Zhuqueibacterota > Zhuqueibacteria > Oceanimicrobiales > Oceanimicrobiaceae > JAJDAG01. Next base: position 1,186 of record CAZTNL010000281.1, read on the forward strand.
CGCATCCGAAGCGTTGAGAATCAGGTTCATGAGGACTTGCTGAATCTGGGCGATGTCCACCTCTATCGGCGGCAGATTGCGCGCCAGGTTGTAACTGACTTTGGCCTTTTTTGAAATCGAGACATTGAGCAGATGGGTCATGTCCGACACGACACTGTTCAGATCGATGACCTCGATAGAAAAGCGGCCTCTTCCCGAATAGGCCAGCATCTGTTTGCACAATTCGGCCGCGCGCAGAGCCGCTGTTTCGATATGGGCAATGCAGTCGTCAACCGGCGAGCCCGGGGCAACGTCCATTTGCGCCAGGCCGACGTTGCCCAGGATTCCTGTCAGCAGATTGTTGAAATCGTGGGCGATGCCCCCGGCCAGCACCCCGAGACTTTCGAGCTTCTGGGCGTGCTGCACCTGGGCTTCCAGCTTTTGCCGCTGCTCCTCCTGCCGGATCCGTCCGGTAACATCGACCACGCCGGCCAGGGCGCCGGCGTAATTGCCCTCGCGGTCGCTGAGCGCAGTCGTCGCCAGGGTCGCGTAAACCCGCTGCCCGTCTTTGCGGATGTACTCCAAATCGTACACTTCGGCGATGCCTGCCTGCCTGCGCTTCAGGCCCTCGCGCGCCAGCTCTTTGCCGCGTTCGTCCATGAAGTCGAAAAGATGCCTGCCGATCATTTCGGATTCGCTGTATCCCAGCATCCTCGACATCGCAGGATTGACGAAGGTGGTGATCCCATCTTTATCGATTCGCCAAATCCCTTCCTGGGCCAACTCCACAAGCTGGCGGTACTTCTCTTTGCTTTCGTGCAACGCCTCGGCCGCGAGTCGGCGCTCCGTAATATCGTGACAAACGACCAGCACATGCCGAGCGCCCGCGGGGCCGGGCACTGTGCGGGCATATTCCTCGACCCAGACGATGCTGCCGTCTTTACGAACTTTGCGAAACTGCCACGACTGCGTGGTCGACGAATCCGCCAGGCAGCGAGCAAGCTGCCGCTCGACTTCCGGTCTGTCTTCCTCGTAGAAGATCTTCAAAATCGGATGTCCGACCAGCTCGTCCACGCTGTAGCCAAGCTGGGCAGCGCCGAACCGGTTGACGGAAATGACATTCGCTCGCTCATCCAGGGTGAAGTACATGGAGGGCACGTTTTCGTAGAGCGCCCGATACCGCTCTTCGCTCTGGCGCAACGCCTCTTCCGCCATCTTGCTCTGGGTCATGTCAAGACCGAACGCGATCACGACATCCTGGCCGAAGTAGGCGCCCTTGTTCAGGCGCACGAGCTTCGGAAAGATCTCCCCGTTTTTGCGCAAGGCCCAGACTTCGAATCGTTGCGGCTTGCCCTTGAAGGCGTTTTTTATGAAAGAACGGACCTCGCGGATATCGTTTTTGTCCGGCGCCAGCAAAGGATCGGGCGTCTTACCGATGAAATACTGCCGCGAGTGGCCGTACATTGCAACCGCGCCTTTGTTGACATCGAGAAAGCGCCCCTCGGAATCGAGGATGTAAATGGCGTCGCTGGCGTTTTCGAAAACGCTTCGGTAGCTTTCCTCGGACTGCTTCAGTTTGGTCTCGGCGAGCCGGCGCTCGGTGACGTCGCGGCTGAAATTGGCAAACCCGACCAGCTCGCCGGCGGCATCGAAAATACCGGAGATGCGGGAATCTATCATGCGCACGCCGCGCGCGCCTTTTTGCTCGAAAGAAAAGCTGTACGATCCGTGCTTGCGAACTTCCCTGACCGCGGCTTCCAGCTGTTTCCGGGTGATATTTCTGGCGGCATGAATATCGTGCAGCTTCCTGCCAAGCACCTCGCTAGCCGGCTGCCCGTGCAACTGCACTGCCATCGGGTTGTAGTAGGTGATCCGGAAATCAAGGTCGGTCGTGGCGATGGCATAGTCGGTTGAGCTGCTGAGAATGTTATCGAGATACGCGCTTTTCTCTGCCAGGGCCTGCTCTGCCTGTTTTCTGTCGGTGACATCCTCGATGAAATCGACAAACTGGGCGGGGGCTTCCGGGCCAATGTCTATGCGGGAGGCGCTGAACTCGACCGGAAATGTGCTGCCATCCTTCCGCTGCATGACCAGCTCCAGCCGGTGCACGGAACCGGTGGCGATGAGTTTTTCCATCTCGTGCAGAGCGCGCTCGCGGTCCTGTGGCGCGACCAGGTCGAATCCGTTCAGTCCGACCACCTCGGACGGGCTGGCGTAACCGAACATTTCGGCCTTGCGCTGGTTGCAAAACACGATATCACACGCTGCGGTGAGGCGGGAAATGGCCAGCGGCGATGTTTCTACCAGCGCGCGGTAGTGGCTTTCCCCCCTGGCCAACTCCTTGCGCACGGCATCCTGAATCGTTTGTATTTTTTCCAGTTGAGCGATGCGTTTACGCAGTCTGGAGATCTCGCTTTGCAATGCTTCGACGCGGGCGATCTTTCCTTGCATGACCCCGCTCCTCTCTATTGGCGACAGAAGAAAGCCAGAACATACCCGGACATCGGTTCGGTGATGTCGTGTCTGAGTAGTGTGGTGGTTTGGTGCTACAACTTCAGGAAAAGTCGGAAAACCAATACTCCTTTTCAAGTAAAAAGTGCAAACAAGATAATAACAAAATGTTAAAAATGCTGTCTTTATGGCAAAACCGTGCCGATCATCTGAAAGAGAGCCCTTACGACGATGACACAAATCAAGCAGGCACGGGAATGGCCATCGGTGGCGCAAATCGAAAACAGAAGCTGGCAGTCTGCCTGGCCGGCGGAGGAATTACCGGTTCCATGTTCGAGATCGGCTGTCTCGCGGCGCTCGACGATTTTCTCGATGATGTCTGCATCAACGACTTCGACATCTATGTCGGGATCAGCGCCGGTGCCATTGTGGCCTCGCTCATCGCCAACGGCTACACACCGCGCGAACTGTACGATGACATCCGCTTCAACCGCAAGGTGCCGGCCAATTTCAAACGAAAGAATATCTACAACCTGCCGATGGCGGCGTTTTTCCGCGCGCTGGCGCCTTTTTTCCGGCGGCTTCCGAGCCTTATTCGCTACGGCTGGGTACACAGGCGGCACGCCACACTCATGGATTTGCTCTCGATCATGCAGGAGTTTTTGCCGCCCGGCTTTTTTTCGCTGAACAACCTGCACAAATTCATTGCCGGTGTGCTCTACCCGGAGGGGCGAACCAATGATTTTCGCAATCTGGAGAAAGAACTCTACATCCCGGCCACGAATCTGGACACCGGTCGCCGCTGGGTTTTTGGCGAGGATGATGACACCGTGCCGATCTCGAAAGCCGTTGCCGCCTCAGCCGCCATTCCGCTTTTCTTCAGGCCGCTGCACATCCACGGCGCCGATTATATCGACGGCTCCACCGGACAGGTTGCCCACATGGACATCGCCATCCGGCACGGCGCAAAGTTGATAGTGGTCATCAACCCGACTGCTCCCATTGAAAACGACCCGACGCGAAATTGCCTGCCGACCTTCGATGGTACCTGCGGAAGATTGACACAAAAGGGGATGGGTATGATTAGCGACCAGGCCAGGCGCATTGAAACCCAAACGCGGTTTGAGCTCGAGTTCGACCGATTCAAGCGCGAGCACCCCGACGTCGATTATGTGGTCATTCAGCCCAAGGCCACCGACGGCTTCCTTTTCCTGCACGGCGTCATGGAGTTCGAATCGCGGCGTTCGATTTTGGAATACGGCTACTACACCACCACGACGGAAATGAAGCTGAACTCGGCCCGCTACAAGGATATCTTTGAAAA
>CAZTNL010000282.1:0-4918 GCA_964614885.1 uncultured Calditrichaceae bacterium
TCGGCGCCATCCTCTACATGTGCTTTCTGGCATTTACACAGTTCACGATCCCAGAGACGTTCATGATCTCGGTGCCGTTGCGCGACGGCGGCTTTCAGGCCATTCAAACCACCCGCGACATCTGGACCAGCGTCATGCCTCCGTGGAACCGGCACTTTTCGCCGGAGTCGGCCTATTCCATCTACAACCTCTTTGGCGTCGCCATTCTTTTCTACCTGTTGAAGGTAACCATCGAGGGCAGCGGCGGCACCAGCCAGTATATGATCCAGCGCTTCTTTGCCTCGCGCAGCGACCGCGAGTCGGGCCTGCTCTCTCTGTTTTGGACCGTGCTGCTGGCCTTCCGCTGGCCGTTTATCATGGCCATCGCAATCATGGGCATCGTGTTCGGAAGCCAGCAGGGCGTCATACAGGACCCGGAGAACGTGCTGCCCATTGTCATCAACCGTCTGGTGCCTGTCGGCCTGAAAGGTGTGCTCGTCGCCGGTTTGATGGCAGCGGCGATGTCCACCTTCGATTCGACGGTCAATGCGGGCGCGGCCTATTGGGTCAAGGATCTCTACCAGACGTACATCAACCCGGATGCGACGGAACGCCAGCTGATGCTGCACAGCCGCTGGTCGTCGGTGGTTCTGGTCGTTCTCGGGCTGCTTTTCATGCTGGCGGTCAAGAATATCAATGAAATCTGGGGCTGGATTACATCGAGTCTGGGCGCCGGTCTGCTGCTGCCGACCCTGGCCCGCTGGTACTGGTGGCGGATGAACGGGTACGGCTTTGCGGCCGGAACGGCCGTCGGCATGATCGCCGCCGTGATCCAGCGCCTGGTAGCGCCCGAAATTCCCGAATACTTCTCGTTCATGTTCGCCACCGTTTCTTCGCTCATCGGGATGGTTGTCGGCACCTATCTCACCAAGCCGACCGACGAGGCCGTGTTGCTGGCGTTTTACAAGAAAACGCGGCCGTTCGGGTTCTGGGGACCGATCAAGAAGAAACTCGATGCTCCCATCCTGGAGAAAATCGATCAGGAAAACCGGCGTGACAAGATCGCGACCCTGTTTGCGGTGCCGTGGCAGGTGGTGCTCTTTCTTACCGGCATGACTCTGATCATGAAGCGCTGGGACCAGTTTGGCTGGCTCGCGCTGATGCTTGCCGGACTGTCGACGGGCCTGTATTATTTCTGGTTCAGACATCTGTCGAGTGAGGTGAAAATTGACTAAAAGTGCTTCCCGGGCCGGTGGGTGATATGGAAATACGACGGTTCCTGTTGATCCTGCTCTTTCTTGGCTGCGCGCTCATCGGCCGGGCCCATGCCGGGCCGGGGGACGTAACCGATTTGATAAGCCCGGTTTTTCTGGAAGCCGGGAAAAGCGATACGCTGCTCATCAGCGATCTCTTCTATGCCAGGGATTATTGTCTGCGGCTACGCAAAACCGAAGGTGTTTCGGCGAAATATGATCGCCAGAGCGGGCAGTTGATTTTGCGAACAGGGCCGCAGGTGGAAGGCTTCACAACTCTTGGCTTCGAGTTGCACGGCCGGGAGTACCATGTCCCCATCGTGTCGCGCATCAAACAGACGCGGACGTTTCGCTTCAAGCCGGAACACCGTCCGCAGTCGCGCATGAATCTGATGGGCACGTTCAATGACTGGAACCGCACCAGCCTCCCCATGCAGGACGACGACGGCGACGGTGTCTATGAGATAGCGTTAAAACTCGACCCGGGCCAGTATCTCTACCAGTTCGTCATCGACGACCGGGAGATCTATGACCCGGAGAATCCGCGCAAAGTGGACAACGGCTTCGGCAGTTACAATTCAGTCGTGCAGGTCGCTCCCCGGCACAAAGAACGAATTCATCTGCACATTCTGGGGCTGAAACGTGCTGGAAACGGCGCCACACTGCGATTCTATCTGGAGCACAGTCTCGCTGCCGGGGCGCCGGAGGCCCGCGTGACCGCACTGCTCGACAACCAGGTGCTGCCCGCCCGAATGCTCGAAAGCGACGGAGATACCATTCGGATTTCTCTGCCGGACAGTTTGCTCACGGGCATGCGTGTTCTGCGCGTGGCGGCGACCGGGAACGGGCTGACGAGCAACCTGCAAACGGTGCGGCTCGTCGATGGCGTGCCGCCGGGCCGGGAGAACTCCTTTTCGGACTGGCACGACGCCATTATCTACTCTTTGATGGTCGATCGCTTTTTCGACGGTGACCCTGCTAACAGCCGGCCTGTGCTGCACGATTCCCTAGACGCCAGAGCCAATTACATGGGGGGAGACCTGCAGGGCATTCTCGATAAACTGCGTCTGGGCTATTTCGATTCGCTCGGGGTGACGGTCCTTTGGCTTTCTCCGGTTGTCGAGAATACCGACCATGCTTTCCGCGAGTGGCCGGCGCCGCACCGCTATTACTCGGCTTACCACGGCTACTGGCCGACCCACCCGACTCGGGTGGAGGAACGTTTCGGCGACATGGTGCTGTTGAAGCAGGTCGTGCGGGAGGCGCACGACCACGGCATGAAGGTCTTGCTCGATTTCATCGCCAACCACGCGCACCAGGAGCATCCATTTTTTCGGGAGCACCGGAACTGGTTCGGAACCTACGAGCTGCCGGATGGCCGCAAGAACATCCGGCTCTGGGACGAGTTCCGTTTGACGACCTGGTTCGAGCCATTCCTGCCTTCCTTCGATTATGTCGGTTCGCCCGCGGCGGTCGAGGCCATGACCGACAATGCGATTTGGTGGTTAAAGGAAACCGGCATCGACGGTTTCCGCCACGACGCGGTCAAACATATTCCGAACAGCTTCTGGCGTACCCTGACGCGCAAAATCAAAGAACAGGTTGAGGTGCCGCGCGGAGAAAAAATTTACCAGATCGGAGAGACTTTCGGCAGTTACAAGCTCATCGGCTCGTACGTAAATCGCGGGCAACTCGACGCCCAGTTCAACTTCAATCTCTACGACACGGCGGTGTATGTGTTTCTGAATCAGGACGCCGGGTTCGATATCCTCGCGCGTGAGCTGGAGAAAGGCCTTTCGATCTTCGGTCCGGACAATCTCATGGGCAATTTCATGGACAGTCACGACAAGACGCGCTTCATCTCCTACGCCGACGGCGACGTGCCGCCCGGCGGAAACGACGCGCAGGAGATCGGTTGGCAAAAGCCGCCGGAGGTGGATCACCCCGCCAGCTACGAAATGACCAAACTCTACCTGACCTATCTGCTGACGATTCCAGGCGTGCCGGTCCTCTTTTACGGAGATGAGTTCGGCATGCCTGGGGCTGGCGACCCCGACAATCGCCGCATGATGCGTTTTGACGGGCAGCTCAGCCGCGGCGAGCGGAAGATGCTGCGGCAAGTTCAGGCGCTCGTCCGGGCCAGACGTTCGCACCCGGCGTTGCGCTACGGAGATTTTCAAACGCTGCGGGCGGACAAGCACATTTTTGCCTTTCTGCGCTCAGACCTGAACGAGCGGGTGCTGGTCGTGCTGAACAAATCGAGCGCAGCGCAGCCGGTAGACCTGCAATTGCCACGCGCCTACGGCGTGGAGAGCGCCGAGAACGTTCTCACGCACGAACGCGTGGCGGTCAGGGCCAGCCGCCTGCGCTTGCGGGTTCCCGCGCTTTCCGGGACAATCTTGAGGGTAAAATAAACATTGTGATCGCGGCGGAAATAAGCAAAGCGGTTACCGCCGCGATGCAATTTAAGTTTGCATTGCGGAGAGCGCTCCGCTAATCTCCGCAACTATCTTTAGAACAGGCATTCGCATGAAAACTGAATCATTACTATTTGTGAGTCTGGCGCTCGCCATGAGCGGGCTGCTTGCTGGTTGTCAGATCTCTGGAGGTTGGGGAAAGGTGGAAGCGGGCGCGTTGAAACATCCGGCCTGGAGTCGGAATCTGAGCATTTATGAAGTCAACGTTCGACAGTACACCGAAGCCGGCACGTTTGCCGCTTTCGAGAAGCATCTGCCGCGGCTGCGGGATATGGGCGTCGGCATTCTCTGGTTTATGCCCATTCAGCCGATCGGGGAAAAGAACCGCAAGGGTACGCTGGGCAGCTACTATTCGGTGAAGGATTATCTTAGCGTAAACCCCGACCTCGGCACAATGGAGGAGTTCAAACGTCTTGTCCGGGAAATTCACGACATGGGCATGTACGTGCTGATCGATTGGGTGGCCAATCACACTGCCTGGGACAACCCGCTGGCGCAACAACATCCTGAGTGGTTTACGCATGACGACAACGGCGAGTTCGTGCCACCGGTTCCCGACTGGACGGACGTCATCGATCTGAATTACGATCGACCGGGTTTGTGGGACTACCAGATTGAGGCTCTTAAGTTTTGGGTCAGGGAAGCGGATATCGACGGCTTTCGCTGCGACGTGGCAGGCATGCTGCCGCTTGGCGTCTGGAAACGTGCGCGCGCAGAACTCGACAACATCAAGCCGGTGTTCATGCTCGCCGAGTGGCAGGGCGCCGACCTGCATAGCAAGGGCTTTGACATGAGTTATGGTTGGGCCCTGTACCACACGATGAACGACATCGCCGCCGGCCGCAAGACCGTGTCGGAGCTCGACTCGTTGCTGGCCGCCGAAGCGAAAAATTATCCCAGAACCGCTTACAGAATGCAGTTCACCTCAAATCATGACGAAAACAGTTGGAACGGTACGGTTTGGGAACGGCTGAACGGCGGCGTGGAAACGTTCGCTGTGCTCGCGGCGACCGTGCCGGGAATGCCGCTGATTTACAGCGGTCAGGAGGCGGGTCTGAACAAGCGCCTCTCGTTTTTCGAAAAAGATCTCATTGACTGGCAGCCAAGCCCGCTGGCGAATCTATACACCCGGCTGTTGCGCCTCAAGCGGAGCAACCGGGCGCTTTGGAATGGCGAGTACGGCGGCGAGCTGCAGCGGCTTTCAGAAAA
>CAZTNL010000283.1:0-4907 GCA_964614885.1 uncultured Calditrichaceae bacterium
CGTCAGCTCAGCCAGGTTGGCATGCGATTCGACCCGCTGGTCATTGGAGCTGGCCAGCACCTCGGCCTGGACGTTTCGGCGGAAATGGGTGACCTCCTCGGGCCGCTCGTCGAGCAGCAACACGATGATTCGCGTGTCCGGGTCGCTGGCGTGCGTGGCGTTGGCGATCTCTTCGAGAATTCTGGTCTTACCGGTTTTGGGCGGCGCCACGATCAGCCCGCGCGTGCCCTTGCCCATCGGCGAGACGAGCTCGACGATGCGCATGGTCACGTTGCCGCTGTCGCCGAGCCGGAACCGCTCACACGGGTCCACCGGCAGCAGGCGGTCGAACCGGGAGCGGTTCTGAAATTCTTCCGGCGTCATGTCGCATACGGACTCCACGGTATCCAGTTGAAATCCCTTTTTGCCGCGGCTGGAGTTGCCGCAGACGACGGCCCCGTCCACGAGGCCATATTTTCGAATCAGAATGGAAGACACCCAGGTGTCTTCTGAACAGGGTTGGAACGACCGCGTAACATCGCGCAGAAATCCCCCCCCTTTTTGAAGGCGCTGCAAGACGCCTTTCGCTGTTTGGGACATGTTAGGTATGCCTTGAGTTTAAGACAATTATTGACAGAATGATCCGCTTCGGTGTGAAGCGCTCAGTATTTGCCGTATAATAGGAATCGTCAGATAAATACTATAGTTTACCAACCTCGGGAACTGAAACACCCAGCCGGTGGCACATTCGGGATGCGGCTTCACCATCCGTGGGTTCCCGGTTTGCGTCTTGAAATATTCTCATTACCAACGCTGCTCACATACCTGGCGTCCTTCACCGGGCTGGTGTGGCACATTCGCGAAAACAACAGCCGAAGCTTTGAGGTGGGCCGGAGTGTTCGAACACAACCTCCACTCGCGTGCACTTCGTTCAGATCGAAGGCGGCAAGAGAAACATGAAGCGGCCCAAGATAAGACGGGAATCCGCCAATGTCAACAAAATATTTGACAAATTCATCTTATGGCTCATTGACTTTGACATGCACAACTCGTATCATGCGGCAATTTACTCCAAGAATCATCAAAAAGATGGATTTTCATGAACGGGCCCGACTCCACGCATGCGTCTCTGTTTTCCGAAGATACGGAGCTGACCCGGCGGCTGGGTTTGCCGGAGGCGTTCTCCATCGTCATCAGCCGCGTGATCGGCTCCGGCATTTTCCGAACCCCGGCGCCCATCATGCTTCTGGTCGGGGCGGTCAGCCTGTTCTACGGGGTCTGGATCATCGGCGGAATTACCACTCTGCTGGGCGCGTTTCTGTACGCGGAGCTGGTGGCGATGATGCCGAAGTCGGGCGGCCCGTATGCGTATCTGAAAGCCGCCTACCCGCCCGTCTGGACTTTCCTGCGCGGCTGGGCCATGTTTTTCGTTTCCGAAACCGCTTCGATCACCGCCGTGGCTCTGGTTTTCGCCGAGTACGGAAACGCGCTGTACGCCCTTCTCAATGACGGCCGGCACTACTCGCATCTGACCGAAATGCTGATCGCGCTGTCGGTCATCTGGTTCATGAGCGCGATCAACTGCTTTGGCGTGTATTTGAGCGGAATCGTGCAGAACATTTTTGGATTGCTGAAGCTCGTCGCCATCGGCGCGGTCATCTCGTTCGGTTTCTCACACGGTGGGGACGTCGCGCATTTCGACACGCCGTTCTGGCCGGAAGAGTTCAACTGGTCAACCCTGCTGGCGATGGGCGCTGCGCTGCGCTATGGGTTTTTCGCTTACAGCGGCTGGGAAGGACCCACCTACATCGCGGAGGAAATCCGCAATCCACGACGCAATTTGCCGTTGGCCATCCTCATCGGCATCTCCGGAGTCATGTTGCTGTATCTGGCGGCAAACACGGCCTACATCTACCAGTTGCCGGTGGAACGCATTCAGCAGTCCAAGTGGGTGGCCACCGAAGCCTTGCAGGCCGCTATCGGCACGGCCGGCGGCATCATGATCTCGGTGGCGGTCATGCTCAACACCTTCGGCAATATCAGCTCACAGGTTCTGGTCAAGGCGCGCACCTGGTACGCCATGGCCCGCGACGGCCTCTTTATCGGCGCGATGGCCAGAATTCATCCGAAATACAAAACGCCCAACACCGCGCTGCTGATCCAGGCCGCTTGGGCTACCGTGCTGTTGCTGGGCGCCAGTTTCGCCGAAAGCGCCTACGAAGCGATTATTGATTTTTTCTCCTTCACCTCAACCGTGTTCAATATCATGACCTTCGCTGCCGTTTGGGTGTTGCGCCGGAAATTTCCCGATGTCGCCAGACCTTACCGCGCCTGGTGCTATCCGGTCACGCTCTCCGTGGTGCTCATCATACAGGTCTGGTTTCTCTGCACAACTCTGATCACGGCCTTCCTGCCATCTCTGCTCGGCGCCTTTCTGACCTCCACCGGTCTTCTCTACTACTACCGCGCCGATATCATAAAATTTTTCCGCAGATGAGACGGGAAAGCGGCCCACTCCCCCGTCACAGCCGGTGAGTCGTCCGGATTATTGCCGATTTTTTACTTTGCAATCCGGGCTTTTCTTCTATATTTAGGTTCTGTTTTTTTGACCCGACAATTCTATGGATTACCAACCATTTAGAGTGGTGAATCCGCAATCTTGGTTCAGGAGCCAGTTGTATGAAGACAGTGAAGTCACAGAAACGGCAGGGTGGGGCGATGTTTAAACAGTTCCAGCAGAAATATACGTTCTACGTGCCGGAATCGCACAAGACGTTTTTCTCCAAAGAGGATATGGCGCTTTTCATGCAGGCGCGCTACGATTTCTTCCGGGAGTACCAGGGCGATATCAAGATTGCGGCGACCAATCCGGAAGCCCCATTTCTTTGGCTCGCCAACTCCTCGGTCATCGAAATTCTGATGCCCGATTCACCGTTTATCGTCGACACGATTATCGATTACTGCACCGCCAACGACTACCACGTGCAGCTTATCATTCATCCGATCTTCAATGTCTCCCGCTCCGACGATGGTCTCCTGCAGAAAGTCGATTTCCCGAACGGTGGCGGTCGCGCGGAGTCGTACGTCTACCTCGAAATTACCCGGCTCAGCGAGCAGGCCCTGCGCAGGCTCAGGAGTGTCTTCGCCACCAACCTCAAGGAGCTGCGCGGGGTCGTCACCGATTACGGGAAGATGCTTCCCGAGGTCGAAAAGCTGTCATTTCAGGACGCGCTGCTGCGCGACGAGAAGGACTGGGTGGAAGAGAACTTCGTGCTGTTGGGCCTGAGCGACGTGCAGGGAACGAAGTTGGCAGGGAAGCGCCTGGGAATGCTCAGGAAAGCCGGCATCCGGCGCGAGCTGGAAAAGGAACTGCAGGCGCTGACCCTGCCGAAAAAGGGAAGCTGTCTGAAATACAGGGAAACCCATATTCACAGCAACGTCAACAAGAACCGGCAAATGTACATCGTCATCGCGCGCGATGGCAGCCGGACGCTCCTGCTGGTCGGACATTTCCGCCACCGCGCCGAAGTGGAACTGCGCTACAACATTCCGCGCATCAAGCGCATGCTCGAATCCATGGGAGCGAAACTCAAAGCGCCACCGACTTCCTACATTCGCAAGGAGCTGTACAAGACCGCCCAATCGCTGCCGGTCGGATTCCTGCTGACGCGGGGGCAGGACTTTCTCTTTCCCTGGTTCGTCACCGTCGTCTCCAATATGTACTCGACCGAAGACCGCTTCGAGCTGACCGTGGATGAAGAGTACGGCCTTGTCTGGGCCGAGGTCATTCTGCCCTTGTCTGAGTCCGGACAGGTGCCCGGCCGGGAATTGCGCCGCTTTCTGCGTACCCACAGCATCGAAAACGTGCACACGTTCCACTACCAGGTCAATCAGATCGAAATTGTTTTCATGAGTTTTCGCAGCGCCAAACAGGGCACGGCGGAACTTGTCGAGCTTCTTGGTGAAAATGGCAGCACCCTGTTTTCGACCTGGTCCTCTCGTTTCCGCGAGTTGGTTTACGCCAGATTTTCCGACGAAAAGCATCTGCACCACATGATGAAGCGCTTTCTGAGCGGTCTGCCGCCCGATTATGAATTGCACCAGGAGCCGGAAGAGGCGCTCGGCGACCTCGATATTCTGGAAACGCTGAAACCGGAAGACGGGTACCGCGTCGACTACCACAAGCAACCGAACGCCGACGACGACCTGATCAAGGTCTATTCGGTGCGGCAAACCAATCTCAGCGAGCTGGTGCCCATCCTGACCAACTTCGGCTTTACCATCAGCGACCAGCACGCGTTTCCGTATACCACGCCGGAGACAACGAAATTCACCTACGTCTTCAACGTGCCCCGGGAGACCGATCTCGGCAGAGCCGACTACCACCGGATCTCGTTGGCCCTGGAGCAGGTGCTGAACCGGAAGTCGACGGCAAAGCCGATCAATGAACTGGTGCGTGTCGCCGGCCTGACGGCACGCCAGCTCGACCTGGTGAAGGCCTTTTCCGGCTACTACTTCAAGATCAACACCTCTTTCTCGTTTACCTCGATCCAGAACACGCTGGTCAAATGGCCACAATTTACCCGCAGCCTGGTCGAGCTGTTCGAGACACGCTTTCATCCCGAGAGCTCGACGGCGGCCCTGAATGCCGCCCGGCGCCGCGTAGCCGCCAGTTTCAAGTCGCTGGATTCGGTTCTGGAAGAAAATATCTGCAAGGCGCTGCTCAATCTGGTCAGGGCGATCGTGCGCACTAACTACTTTCTGAACAAGCCGGAAATCAGCTTCAAGATTCAGAGCGGTCTCATTGAGAACATGCCGCAGCCGGCGCCGCTTTACGAAATCTATGTTTACGCCAACGACATGGAAGCCATACATTTGCGGGGCGGCATGGTGGCGCGCGGCGGCATCCGCTGGTCGGACCGGCAGGA
>CAZTNL010000284.1:0-4887 GCA_964614885.1 uncultured Calditrichaceae bacterium
GGAAAGATGCCGTCGGATGAGTGCGAGGTGTTCATTCCCCACATGGAAGGCGCGCCGAGCCGCGTGCCGGAGAATGCCACGGCGTATGCCTTCCGCAAAACACCTTTTGTGCTGAATATCCACACGCGCTGGCAAAACGCCGGCGACGACGAGAAATGTCTGGAGTGGGCCAAGGATTTTCACAGCTCAACCGAACAATTCGCAAACGGCGTTTATGTGAATTTCCTCAGCGACGAGGGCGAGCAACGCGTGAAAGACGCCTACTCAGAAGAAGTCTGGCGCCGCCTGACTCAGTTGAAGGACAAATATGACCCAACCAATCTCTTTCGAATGAATCAAAACATCAAACCCTCGGCGTGAGTGCAGTTGGCGCCGGATTTATGGAACTGTGTTCATTCACTAAATACCAAATACTTTTCAGGAGGTTATCATGTACCGTTCAATGAATTTGCTCATCTTAGTGGCGCTCGTGTTTTCCTTTCACCTCGGGTTTGCACAGACGAAGAACCAGCCGCTCACAGGACAAAGTTTCAGTGGAGAGATAACCATTCCCGCCACTCCGGACCGGGTTTGGGCGGTCCTGACCGACGCCGGCCACCTGACGCAAATTATGGGTTACGAATATGTGGGCGGAACAAAAAAGTTCGGCGAGGTCGGCGATGAAGCCACGGTGAAAGTTTGGGGCGATGCCGGCAACTTCGTGTTGATTCGGGCGAATCAAAGCAAAGAGTTGAGATTTGCTCTGGACCCGGAAAATGGCTCTTATATCTGCAATTGCAGATGGCTCTTGTCGAAATCCGGGAACGGAACAAAAGTATGGTTCGGAGAGCGTTATACGGAATCGGGGCCGCAGACTGAGGAAGACCTTGCCGCGCAGGTGAGAGATACCAACGAACAGTTAGCCCGGTTGACGCGGAAAGTCGTAACGAAATAGTCATCTGAAGCCCGAGACCGGAGAACAAGCATGACATCGATTTCAAACCCCATACAGGTCGCAGCCGTTCAGGCTGCGCCTGTATTTCTCGACAAAAAGAAGACGGTCGAAAAGGCCTGCGCGCTTATATCAGAAGCCAGCCGCAAAGGCGCCAAACTCGTCGTTTTCTCGGAGGTTTTTATCTCCGGTTATCCGGATTGGGTCTGGCTGGTTCCCAATAGCAACCGGGTAATCCTCGATGAGTTGTACCATTTGCTCATCGAAAACGCAGTGACCATTCCGGATCAGAGCACGCGGCAGCTTTGCCAGGCGGCCAAAAAGGCGGGGGTCAACGTGGTCATCGGGATTCACGAAAGGAACGCAGAAGCAAGCAACGCCAGCCTGTACAATACGTCGCTATATATCCGTTCCGACGGCCAAATCCTCGGCAAGCATCGCAAGTTGATCCCGACTGGTGGCGAGCGTCTGATATGGGCGGGAGGCGATGGCAGCACGTTGAAGGCGTTCGACACTTCCGTGGGTAAGCTTGGCGGATTGATCTGCTGGGAAAATTATATGCCACTTGCACGTCAGGCAATGTACGAACAGGGCGTGCAAATCCATGTGGCGCCAACCTGGGATTCCAGTGAAAACTGGCTTCAAAGGTTGCGCTACATTGCTCGCGAAGGGGGCATGTTTGTCATCGGCTGCTGCACAGCGATGCGCATGAGCGATATACCGGAGCGCTACGAATTCAAAAAGCTCTATCCGGCGGGAAAGGATTGGATCAATCCCGGCAATAGCTGCATTATAGACCCTCAGGGAAATTTCATTGCCGGGCCCGTGAAAGCCAGCGAAGAAATTCTATACGCCAGTATTGATTTCAAGCAGATCTCGGCGGCCAAGCGGATGTTCGATGCCGCGGGCCACTATGCCAGACCGGATGTATTCACTTTTGGCGTAAACCAGGAAAGCGGCGCCGTTTAACAAAACCGTCCAACCCCCAAACATCGGATCCTGGAGGCAGGAGACACAAAACCGGCGCAAGGCGGTCACAGCATGACGCTCCCGTCGCGTGTCTCGGTAATTCTGCCACAGGATCCTGCTCGTCTTCCCCAATGTGACAGCTCGTGGTTTCTGAACGCACCTTTTCCCCGGCGGCGAAAAGGTGCATTCAGAAACCCCTCCAGTGTATGGGTTAGCTCCTCCTCAATAAGAACTTTCTTGAAATGTCGCGCCAGGTGAGAGATTAAAGGCCATTCCAGGCTCTATTGACTAACTCTTGCGCTATTAGGGCTAACTTGAAAGTAGCAGCACGCGCGATCGGCGGCCTCTGCATCTACCTGGGCCACCGGTTGTTCTTTCATATACCGGGACAAACGGATGGCGAAGCGAACCTTAAGCTACCAGGAGGCATCCCAATTTTCATTACCCGTGTCGGTGCCGGCGTTTTCCTTGCCTTGTTTGGCGCTTGTGTCGTCTCCGACTCGGCACTTCGTTTTTCTAATGTCATAGATGGGACAGGATGTTATAGCGGCGCTTCAGGTTTTCTCTTTGTCAGCTTTGTTGCCGATGAGACTGGTCTGGTTTTCGAGGAGGAACACCGAGGAGAGATCTTCTGCCAGGACCACAATGATGACCTATAGGCCGCCCGTGAAATAATCGTCGCTCCTCGCATCGCAGACACTTCTGACGTAAAGGAGGTGAGATACTTGTTGAATCTGTAGAATCCAAACCGTCTCTGCCCGTGCCTGCTCTTCCCCATTTAGCCCATGTTCAATGTGTTTGCTTAACACGGAGGTTTATCATGCAATACTTATCCAGGCTACTCGCAGTCTTCTTTATTCCCTTTATGTTTTGGGGGTGTCATCAGGACGGGCCGGTATCGCCAACGGAGTCATCAGCAGAGACATTTGATTTCTTTTCCCGGGATATGCAGGCGGTGCTCGCCAAAGGACCGGTCAGTTCTAAAATCACCGCCTTTCAGGCTGCCGGCCCGGCTGGTAGCAAGGGCGTGCTGGCGGAAGGGGATATATTCGCGCCCACCGACGGCGGCATTTCGAAATTGCGGCGGGATGAGAAGCGGTTAAAGTACAAGATACGAACAACCGGTCTTCCCCCGGGTGCTTACACCAACTGGTGGGTCATCGTAAACGCGCCGTCTCAATGCGCTGTTCCGAATGCGTGCACCCTGGGTGACGTCTTCAATTCGCCCGACAGCAGGTCGACTGTCTTTTGGGCCACGGGTGGTGTTGTAGGAAGTGAGGGCGTCGGACGTTTTCAGGCAGAGATTCAGGAGGGGGAGTCTCCCAGGGGCCCTGAGGGGTTTCTCCTTGGCAACGGACTCGAGGACGCGATTAATGCCGACGTCTTTATCATCATCAAGTACCACGGACCCGCTTCAAGCGATGCGGATGCACTTTTTCTGCAAACAAACACCCTGCTTGGCCTATGCGACGACAGGGCCAATGCGCTCCCGAACGGTCAATGCTTCGACCCGCAGATTGCGATGCACCATGACGAAGATGAGGGACTCGAAGTCAGTCGTGCGGAAACCTTTGCGTTTCAGCCGGCTGGCGCGTTGGGCGGCGGAGTGCTGCAACCGGGCACTTCTTTCCCGCCCACCACGGGCACCTCAAGCTTATATGCCGGCGATGGATGGCTCGGGTACGACATACATACGGACGGCTTGCCCGCTGGTGCCTACACCAACTGGTGGGTTATCGTCAATAACCCGGAAGCCTGCGACGGCGACTGTGGATTCGACGATATTTTCGGCAATCCCGCAACCAATTCTTCCGTCTTCTGGGCGACTGGTGGCCTGGTGCTGGCAGATGGAGTCGGTGACTTCCGCGCCAGGATTCGCGAGGGGCAGCCGTCTAAGGGTCCTGACGGCTTTCTCCTGGGGAACGGTCTCCAGGATGCTGAAAACGCTGAAGTTCATGTCATCATCAAATACCATGGCCCAGCCTCTGATGATCCGGATGCGCTTTTTGACCAACTGCATACGCTGCTCGGCAGTTGCGATGCCGGAGCCAACGCGGCCGACACGGGACAGTGTTTTGACCCTCAGGCTGTCGTTCACAGACGGACGGACGCGCCTGACATTGCTGCTACGCCGACGAGAGTCAAGTTCGGCAAAGTGGCTGTGGGGTCGTCAAAGGACAAAACATTCGTACTGAAAAATGAAGGTTTAGCTGACCTTGAAATCAACAGGATACGGATAGCGGGTTCAAACGCCGAGCAATACGAGCTCCTGGATCTGGGGACGCCTGCGGTACTTTCTTCCGGTGAGAGTCGGACCGTAACCGTTCGATTCAGCCCTACATCATCCGGCATAAAGAAAGGCCACGTCAAACTTTTCAGTAATGATGCGGATGAGAATCATTTACCGGTATCGTTTAAAGGCGAGGGGATCAGCGCTCCCTGAAGACTCAAATCGTCTGCGAACAGTGGTCGGCGGGCCGGAAAGAGTCAGATTAATGGCGGCCCGCCTTTCACAGAAAACAGACGCCGGCAGCAGGTTCCATCCAATGCCCACCACACGAGGGAGGGCCGCGACCGTGGCCTTCCCTCCTCTTTTGCCTGAAAAAGCTGCCGGTGACCTGGACTATTCGCACCATTCACACTCCCAATCCTGGCCTTCATGCGGCAAAACCTACCATTCACCCCAAAAACCCGCTCTGCTTTTGACATTGTTAAACGCTTTTCATACCTTCCTTCACCCTTCCCGCTATTTGTTACAAACGCCGACATCATCCGACCAACGAAGAAGAGCTGAAACGATGCATTTCTTGGCAGGCAACAGGATCGGCCGCGCGCATGGCGCACGATGGCATCGGTAGCCGGTCACTGGTTGCCGCTGGGTTACGGCTTCTGGGCGGTCGAGGAAAAATCATCGGCAGAGGTTGTGGGTTGCGTCGGACTGTGGTTCCCGGAAGGTTGGCCGGAGCTCGAGCTGGGTTACTGGCTGA
>CAZTNL010000285.1:0-4870 GCA_964614885.1 uncultured Calditrichaceae bacterium
GCTTGCCTACAGGAAGAAACGTTTTGCCGCGGAGAGACCCGGCATCGGTTTTATGAAGGTAGGGGAACGCACGCGGCGCCTGATCGAATCGTTGGCGTACGAGTTGACCGCGGCGCAAAAACGGGTTTTGCGCGAAATTCGGGAAGACATGCGCAGCCCCCGAACGATGAACAGACTGGTTCAGGGAGACGTGGGATCCGGCAAGACGATTGTCGCGCTCGTCGCAATTATGATGGCGCTGGAAAACGGCTATCAGTCGGCGTTGATGGCGCCGACCGAAATTCTTGCCGAGCAGCACTACTTTGGCATCCGGCAGTTGTTGGCGGGGCTCAACGTGAACGTGGTTCTGCTGGTTGGCTCGAAAACCGGGAAGGAACGCGAAGCGACTCTGGCTGCTATCGGCAGCGGCGAAGCGCAGATCGTCATCGGCACGCATGCGTTGATTCAGACTGGCGTGGAATACCAGAGTCTGGGACTCGCCATCATCGACGAGCAGCACCGTTTCGGCGTGATGCAGCGCGCCACGTTGCAGAAAAAAGGCTCGCGCCCGGACGTTTTGGTGATGACGGCCACACCGATTCCGCGCACATTGTCGCTGACCCTGTACGGGGATCTCGATGTGTCGATTATCGACGAGTTGCCTCCGGGAAGAAAACCGGTCAAGACCGCATGGCGCGGCGACAAGAAACGCAACGAGATTTACCGTTTTGTCAAGCAGCACATCGCCGCCGGCGAGCAGGCGTACGTGGTTTTCCCGCTCATCGAGGAGTCGGAGAAAGTCGATCTTCAGGCCGCGATCGAGAATTACGAAACGCTGAAGAACGGATTCTTTCGCGACTACCGGGTCGGTCTGCTGCACGGGCGGATGAAAAGCAGCGAAAAGGAAGCCGTGATGGCGGAGTTCAAGGCGGGGGAGATACACGTGCTCGTCAGCACCACGGTCGTTGAAGTCGGCGTGGACGTGCCGAACGCCACGATCATGGTGGTTGAAAACGCCGAGCGCTTCGGCTTGCCGCAACTGCACCAGTTGCGCGGTCGGGTCGGACGTGGCAGCAAGAGGTCATTTTGCTTTCTTATCGCGAAATACCCGATTTCGGCCGAGGCTCGGACCCGTCTGGGGACGATGGCCGCCACCAACGATGGCTTCAGGATTGCTGAAGTGGACTTGAAACTGCGCGGGCCGGGTGAGTTTTTCGGCACCCGGCAGAGCGGCTTGCCGCAACTGCGCATCGCCGATATCGTGCGTGACAGCGAATTGCTCCTGCAGGCAAGGGAGGACGCCTTTGAGCTGGCGAAGCGGCCGCCCAAAGGTTTGACGCTGAAGGGTCTCACACTGAGGACACATTTTTTCAAAAATTATCGCGAAAAGTTTGAACTGTCACGGGTCGGATAATGTTTTATTGTTCTGAGCCTGAGGTTTAAACTGGCTTTGCACTAGCGGTGACCGCCGGAATTCGATACGTCTGGATGCGCCGCGCTCATACGGAGTGCCACTTTACGGGGAGGCTATTTTTTCATGGAACATCGCAAACTGAATCGAATTATTGCTGCCGCGGTTTTTGCCATCGCTTTTCTGGTTTATTGCGCCACGGTGGCGCCGACAACCTCATACTGGGATTGCGGAGAATTTATCACCTGCTCCTACATTATGGGAGTGCCGCATCCGCCCGGAGCGCCGCTTTTCATTTTGCTCGGCCGCGTCTTTTCCATGGTTCCGTTTGTGCAGGATATCGGCCTGCGGGTCAACATGATCGCGGTTCTGGTCAGCGCGTTGACCGTGATGTTTGCCTATCTGATCATCGTGCGTCTTCTGCGCTCGTGGCGCGGTTTGCCGGAGACTCTTGAAGAGCGCCTGATCATGTACGTTGGCGGCGTGGTCGGGGCTTTGGGATTTGCCTTTACGGATTCATTCTGGTTCAATGCCGTGGAAGCGGAAGTGTATTCCGGTTCGATGTTTTTTACGGCGATCGTTGTCTGGCTTATCCTCGTCTGGGTCGAGCGCGCCGACGAACCCACAAGCGACAGAATTCTACTTTTGATCGCCTACCTTATCGGTCTGGCCACCGGAGTGCATTTGCTGAATATTTTGGCTATCCCAACACTGTTTCTTATCTTCTTCTTCCGAAAAGGCAAGCAGGACGTCAACACGTTTCTGCTTTGGAGCGCCGGGGCCGCCGCCGCATTCGGCATGATTTACCCGGTGATGGTGAAGGGAATCCCCTGGGTGCTGAGCAACTACTCCTTCACGGCAGTTTGCGCGTTGTTTCTGGCCGTACTCGGAGGCATCGTTTATTCGGCTCGGGAAAACAAGCGTGTTTTGAACACGCTTCTCATGGGAATTATGCTCGTGGCCGTTGGCTATTCGACGTACACAACGCTTTACGTGCGTTCGGGCCTGAGGCCTGCAATCAACGAGAACCATCCTGACACGCCGGCCAAGCTGGTGAGCTATCTCAACCGCGAGCAGTACGGCGACATTCCGATCACGACGCGCCGGGCGCCGATGTGGGAGTACCAAATCAAGAAAATGTACATTCGTTATTTCGGCTGGCAGTTCATCGGACAAGGAAATACAATCGGGCCCGACCGCTATATTGTTGAGACTATTTCGCTGCGAGGCCTGATGGGCTTGCCATTTCTTATCGGCCTTATCGGCATATTCTATCACTTTCGGCGGGATTGGAAATGGGCTTCGGCGATTATGGTTCTGTTCATTATGACCGGCATCGCCATTACCATCTATCTCAATCAGGAGGACCCGCAGCCACGGGAAAGGGACTATGCATACGTCGGCTCTTTCTTTGCATTCGCGCTTTGGGTCGGAATGGGCGCAAGCGCCATGTTGGAGTTGACGTTCAGCAGTATAAAAGAGAGCCGGCTTTTACAAAGGATCGGCGCCTTTAGTATGGTCGCTGTTCTGCTGTTTGCCGTGCCCTTTAATCTCTTCAGCTATAATCACCGCGATCATGACCGCTCCGGCAACTACGTCGCCTACGACTATTCATACAACATTCTGCAGAGCTGCGAAAAAGACGCCATCCTGTTCACCAACGGCGATAACGACACATTTCCGCTCTGGTTTCTGCAGTACGTCTATGGCATCAGAACGGACGTGCGTATCGTCAATCTGAGTCTGCTGAACACGCCGTGGTATATCAAACAGTTGCGCGACGAAGAACCGAAGGTCCCGATCCGCTACACGGATGCCGAGATCGACAAGTTGCAAGCGCGGCTTTGGGACAAACCCAAGCCCATTCGAATACCGGTGGCGCGGCAGGTTATTCTGGATGAGCTGGCAAGAACAAGGGACAATTCCGGGCTGAAGCCGGAAGATGTGCCTGCTAACCCGGCGCTGACTTTCACGCTGAAGAACACTCAGGTCATTCAGGGGCACCGGGTTATTCTTGTGCAGGATATCATGGTGCTGCACATCATTGCGGCCAACAAGTTCAAACGTCCGATCTATTTTGCCGTCACCGTGGCTGGAAGCAACATGCTCGGCCTCGACAACCGTCGCAACCGCGGCAAGGAAAAGAAAAACTTTCTGCGCATGGACGGCCTGGCATTCAAGGTGATGCCATACCCCGGCCCGGTAGATTTTCTGTCGCAGCAGCGCATTCACGAAAACCTTTTCGAGAAATTTCAGTACAGGAATCTCAACAACCCCGACGTTTATCTGAACAGAAACATCAAGGGGTTGCTGCAGAACTATCGATCGGCTTTCTTGCGATTGGCTAATTATTACCAGTTTACCGAGAAGAATAAGAGTAAGGCCCTGGCGGTGCTGGACAAGATGGAAGAAGTGATGCCCGAGTCGGTGATTCCGCTGCGCGACTACCAACTTTCGTTGAGTATCGGACGCATGTACGCCGATGCCGGCAGGCCGCAGGAACTGGAACGCCGGTTGGATGATATCTTGCGGAAGTATCCCATGCGGACGATGGACAAAGTCATGATGGCCGAGTTCTTTCGGCGGGAATTGCACAAAGATGCCAAGGCAGAGTCTCTCGTTCTGGCGGTTTCACAGGAGGATCCCAATTCGTCGCAGCCGCAGCTTTGGCTCGTCGGCTACTACGCCGAGACCCGACAGTACCCAAAGGCCATCGATCTTCTGGAAAAATGGGTGCAGGCAAAGCCAAACGATCAGGCTGCGCGGAAACGCCTGCGGGATTTGAAAGCCCTGGCTCAGATTGACAGCGTAAACACGAGCCTTCAGCAGCAGGGGGCCGGAGGCGGCCAATAACAGCGGCTCGCGAACCGTATGGCGGAAAATCCGTTGGTTTCTGTCGTCATCCCGCATTTTAATGGCAGGGAGATTCTGCGCGAGAATCTCTCGGCGTTGGTGAAGACGACTTACCCGAACACCGAAATCATTGTGGTCGACAACGCGTCGACAGATGGCAGCGCGGACGAGATCGAAGCGGAATTTCCCGGAGTCCGGGTTGTGCGCAGTGAAAAGAACAGGGGGTACGCCGGCGGGTGCAATGCCGGATACTCCGCTTCTTCGGGCGAGTTGGTTCTTTTTCTCAATAACGATACGACATTCGCGCCCGACTGGCTGAGTCCACTGGTGGAGCGCATCCGCGGCGACGAAAGCATCGCCGCGGTTCAGCCGAAACTTCTGGCCCAGGGGCGTCCAGGCTTCTTCGATTATTCCGGCGCCGCCGGTGGGCAGATGGATGTTTTCGGCTTCCCGTTCGCGCTGGGCAGGATTTTTTTTTCGCTTGAGAAAGATGAGGGGCAGTACGATGAAGTCAGGGATATTTTCTGGGCTTCCGGCACGGCGTTGCTGGTCAGACGCAGCGCGTTGGAACGGGTCGGCGCATTCGATGAAGATTTCTTCGCGCACATGGAGGAGATCGATCTGAAC
>CAZTNL010000286.1:0-4857 GCA_964614885.1 uncultured Calditrichaceae bacterium
CGTTAGGCCTCCTGCTCAGCAAATCGCTCTCGATGCCCAGAGCGGCAAATTCCTCCTTGACGCGCCGGTGTCTTTCATCGGCAGGCACGCCCTGTAGCAACAACATGAATTCTGCATTTTCCTCGGCGCTCAAAACCGGAATCAGGTTGTACGCCTGAAAGACAAAGCCGAGCGTGTTCAGGCGAAACGCGGCCAGTTCATCGCGTCCCATCGTCGTGAGCTCCTTGCCGGCAACGCGCACGCTGCCAGAATTGGGCTTATCGAGTCCGCCGATGATGTTCAGCAAAGTCGTTTTTCCCGAGCCCGACGGGCCGGCGATGGCGGAAAACTCGCCATCCTCGATTTCAAGAGAAACGCGCTTGAGCGCCTGAACCGGCACTTTGTTGTTATCCTGGTAGGTTTTGCTTACCTCGACAGCGTGAACAATATTCATTTCCCCATTTCCTGTTTGAGATGGCGCCCGGCTCCGGAGACAACAGAGCCAGCATCGTGCCGGTCAGACAAAGCGAATCGCCTCCACAACTTCAAACCGGCTGGCCTTGATGGCCGGGTAGAGCACAGAAACAAACACCACCGCCAGAATTCCAACGAAGCCGACCGCGACGTCGAAGGCCCAGATTTCCGGGTAAACAGTGGTGCCGACGCCAAACTTGGCCAGACCCTGGGCCAAGTTGGACAGGTCCAGCCCGTTGTGCCCGAAATAGCCGATGACCAGCAGGTTGACCCCAAAACCGACCATTGAGCCGATAAGGGTGATCAGAATCGCTTCGGCGTACAGCATGCGACGAATGCGCTTCGGCAGAACACCGTTGGCCATCATGATGCCCAGCTCCTGAATGCGCTCGTAGATCACCATCAGGAAAGAGTTGGCTATGGTGAAGGCGATGGCGATAAACATCACCAGTGCGACGACCACAACGGAGGCATCGTAGGTTTCTATCGAAAGCAGCAACAGCGGATCGCGCTCTTTCCAGGAGAGCACTTCCAGCCCCTGGCCGGCAAAGACCTTTTTCAGGGCCAGCACATCCGCCTCCGGCTCCAGGCCGTGCGGCAGCCGCACGGAAATTGCGGACACTTCGTGCTGGTACCCGGCCAGTTTCTGCGCCGCATGCAGTCCGATGTAAACGAAGCGCTTCTCGAAATCCGGACTCGGTGTGCGGTAGAGGCCGACGATGCGAAAGGCCGCAGAACTGATCTCGTTGTGCACGTCCGAGACCATGAGCACGATTTTCTCTCCTAGCTCAACGTTCAACTTGTGGGCGAGTGCTTCGCCAATGACGATGTCCTGGACTGAATCGCCGCTGCGCAGATAGCTGCCAGCGACGATCGTTTTCCAGATCACCGTAATCTGCCGCTCCTGTTCCGGGTCGACGCCGTTGATCATGACACCGGCCGCTGCTTCAGCGCTGTTGATCATTCCCTGCAGCGTAACGCGGGGCGCACAACTGGCTTCGGGTATTTGGCGCAGAACGTGTGCGACCTCCTCCGGATTCCCGATCCGCAGGCGAACCTGAGGATTGTCGTGATAGCCTTCTGCGGTAATCGTGACATGGCCTCCGCTTAGATTGATCGTGGCCTCTACCATCTGCTGCAGAAACCCACGGCTGAAGGCGGAGGTTGCCAGGTGCCCAAGCAGGCCGATAGCGATGGACGTGATAAGCACCCAGGTACGGCGCGGGTTACGCCACAAATTACGCCAGGCGATCTTAGCCAGAATTTTCATCAGGCTTTCCTCAGGGCTTCAATGGGCGACAGGAGACGCGTTTTGTAGATCGGAAAAAACAAGGCCACAAATGAGATAAACGTTATTGAAACCAGCGGTTCGAGGAAGACGCGTAGTCGTGGCGAAAACTGGAGCGAATCAAGCGAAAAGCCGTAACTGGCATACGCTTCCTGAATCGTTTCGCTAAGAGGAATCGGATTCTTGATGAGAATGGCGATCGCGATGCCCGAAATCAGCACGCCGAACACCACTGCAAAGCCGATCTTCACGACCGACTCGAAAAAGACGAGCGCGCTCACCTGAGCGGGGCG
Source organism: uncultured Calditrichaceae bacterium (assembly GCA_964614885.1). Lineage (GTDB taxonomy): Bacteria > Zhuqueibacterota > Zhuqueibacteria > Oceanimicrobiales > Oceanimicrobiaceae > JAJDAG01. The sequence goes on from CAZTNL010000286.1 coordinate 2,035, forward strand.
TAATCCAAGCGCCTCCAGCACGCCGAACTCCCGTGTCCGTTCCATGACGCTCATCATGGTGGTGTTGAATATCTCGAAGCCGACGACGATCAGGAGGAAGGAGAGATAGATGGCGCCGCTGACGTTGTCCATTAAAATGAGCTGGCGCAGTTCCGGCATCATCGCCTGCCAATCGAGGACTTCGATGCGCTCGCGGTCAAACCTTGCGGCGAGAGCTCGGGCGCGCTTGTGGGCCTTCCTAAAATCGTTGGTCGCATAAATGACCTGCGTCACACCGTTCTCCAGAGAGAACAGCTCCTGCGCGTTGTGCAGCGGCATGACCATCAGCCCGCGATCGACGTCGGCATTTCCGGCAACGATCAGTCCCTTTATTTCGTAAGCATCGGCTCCCATCTGGTTCTGGTAACCCTGAGTGAGCACAACCAGGGTATCCCCTACACCGATCTGCAGATTCTTCGCCAGCGTCCGGCCGATCAGCACCTTGTGGTCGTCTCCGGCCACCAGACGAGAACCCGTTCGCACCATATTTGAAAACTGGGTCATCCGTCCTTCCCGCTCAGGTTCGATGCCGACGATCATCGCGCCGCTGCTGGACGAATCCGAACTTATCAAACCAAAGCCGGTGACGCGCCGGGCAACCCCGGTAAAATCCCTGTTCTCGAGGGCGCTCTGCCAGTCATACTCGTCGGCGGCCAGCGAGTAGGTGAACGTCTGTTCGTCCTGAAATCCTTTCCGGTGCACCTGGATTTCTCCGTTAAACATGCGAACGGCCATCGACTCCATGGTGTCATAGGTCCCGTACTGAAGCGAGCGCATGACGGTCGAAATCAGCATGGCGAAGGCGATCGCAGCGATGGTAATCAGGCTGCGACGCTTGTTGCGCCAGACATTTCTCCAGGCAAGTCCGAGCAGTTCCATAGGCTACCTGCTCCGGCGCAAATTCTGCTTGGTAAACACGCTGCGTTTGATCGGCGCGTCGAACGTGGCGTCCGAAAGGATCATGACCGTTCGGCGGCCGGGTTTTTTCTCCTCCACCAGCTCGAGCCGGGCGGGGAGTCGGCGTTTGCCGAACCGGGTTATTTCCGAAAAAAGCATTGTCCGCACGAGCTCTCCGCGTTCGTTGTAATAGTGCGCCTTCGTAGGGATGTAGTCGGCCACCCGGATCCATTCGACAACTTTGTCCCAGACGACGGCGGTTTGCGGTTTTGGCCGCAGTTCGACCACATACTGCTCGATGCCATCCAGTGTCTCCCGGCGCAGCAGCTTGTGCTCGTAGTCCTCGACAATGCTGGATTCTTTGACCAGATCGTCGTTGGTAAAGTCGGATCCCATCCACGACTGCAACATCATTGAAGGTGGTATTTTAATGACCCGATTGATTTTAGGGATATAGTTCCACATTTCGCGCTCGATCTTGAGAAATGTCACGCCCTTGTCCTTGGCGGGCGCCAGCATGCGAACGAAGGATTTCTTTGTCCCCTCCGACCATAACTCGAATTCCAGGGTCCGCTTCCATTCGGGCCGGATGACGATCATGCGATACTTTCCTGTGTGAGTCTTGCCCCGCATAAGCTGGTCGGACTTCTTGATGATCGACAACGCGCTTTCCTGCTGCTGGCAAAGGGCGACGCTTGCCAGAGCGGCAAGGATGCAAAAAATCAGCCCCGGTTTTTTCATCTCTCCTCCGGAAAATGATGCGGTGCCATTCGATGCGGCCGCCAGGCATGCCAATCCGTTGGTTGATCACACACCGGGCGCGCGGGTCAATTGTAGACAACTCCAGCACCAATATCAAGAAAATTGATTGGGCCGCAAATCAAGTTTTGCAAGTAGCCATTGATTTTCATAATTTACACCCCTGGAAATAATCGTTCGACGGCCGTCCCGGCGGACATGACAGAACCTGTGAAAGGAAGAATCGATGGCAACAAACTACCTGGTACTCGGCGCGGGCATGCAAGGTGTCGCCGCCGCTTTTGATTTTGGTCGCTTCGGCGATGCGAACACAATCGTCCTGGCGGATGCCGACAAAAAACGAGCCCGGGACGGCGCCGAAAAGGTGAATCGACTGCTGAGCCGCGAGCTCGTTCAGGCCCGGCAGGCGGACGTCACCGACGAGGCCGCCATTGCCTCTCTTCTCGAGGAGGCGGACCTCTGTCTCAGCGCAGTCCCGTACTTTTTCAACATCACCCTCACAAAACTTGCCGTCGAAAACGCGTGCAGCTTTTGCGATTTGGGCGGCAACACGGATGTTGTCTTCCGGCAACACGCCTTCTCCGACGCTGCAAAAGCAGCGGGGGTGACCATCGCGCCCGATTGCGGTCTGGCGCCGGGGATGGCCAACATTCTCGCCGCGCACGGCATCCGCAGCATCGGGCAGCCGAAGAAAGCCCTCATTCGCGTTGGCGGCCTCCCACAGCATCCGCGCCCCCCACTGGGCTACAGCCTTTTCTTCAGCATGGAGGGGTTGACCAACGAATACTTCGGCAAAGCCCATGTGCTGCGCAACGGCAAGCGTGTAGAGGTAGACACCTTCACCGAGCTCGAAGAGATGGAGTTTCCCGCGCCCATCGGCAGATGCGAAGCCTTTATGACCGCGGGCGGAACCTCGACCTGCCCATGGACTTTCGAAGGCAAAGTCGACGAGTTCGACGAGAAGACCATCCGTTACCCGGGACATTACGAAATAATGAAAGCCATTCACGAGCTTGGCCTGCTCAACCTAGAGCCGGTTCGCGTTGGAGAACAGAATGTGGTGCCGCGCCAGCTGTTTCACGCTGTGGCGGAACCGGTGCTGAAGACGGGTGACCCCAAAGACGTCGT
>CAZTNL010000287.1:0-4850 GCA_964614885.1 uncultured Calditrichaceae bacterium
GGGAGGCCACAAGGACATCCTGCCTGAGGAAAAACCTGTCATCGATTTCGCCTACGCCTCAGTTGTTACGGTTACGCCCGTGAAGGCCGGTGAAAAATTCTCGCTTGAAAACACCTGGGTGAAACGTCCGGGCACCGGTTCGATTCTGGCCAGTGACCTGCACAAAGTGCTTGGTAAGCGGGCCTTAAGCGACCTTGAAAGCGACTCACAACTAACCCCCGAAGTCATTGAAAACTGGTAATTTGAAAGACTGGGCCGTCTTTGTCACCGGCGGTGCGGGATTCCTGGGCAGGAATCTCGTGAGCGCGCTGTTGAAGCGTGGCGCTCACGTGGTCGCCATTGACCGTGCCTATACAGTGCCGGACGATGAAAACGCGAACTGCACGCTGCTGCAGGCGGAGCTGCCGGGCGATTTCGATAAGCTGATTTCCCGTGTGGAAGCGACGGAGCGGCCTAGAGTGGCTTTCTATCACATGGCGGGCCTGCCGAATGTGGGTAAGTGCCAGCAATCGCCGCAACTGGCCTACGAACTCAACGCGACGCTGACGATGCACGCGCTGCAATTCTGCGGCAAGTGCAACATCGAACGGTTCGTTTTTCCCTCGACAGGCCTCGTTTACGGCGATGCCCTCGGCCGGCCTGCTGTCGAGACCGATCCGGTGCGCGAGGTCAACATGTACGCCGCCACCAAGATCGCCGCAGAGTCGCTCGTGCGCGCGTACTGCGCCAGCTACGGTCTGGACGCGACGATTGTCAGACTCAGCAACGTCTACGGTGGGCACAAGGATACCGAAACAGTGGTCGGTAGCATCCTGCACCAGCTACGCGAAGGTTCGCCGATAGTCCTCAGGGACCTGCGGCCCGTGCGCGATTTTATCTACGCCGACGACGTGGTAGAGGGACTCATTCGCCTGCTTACGAGCAAACTGAGTTCCCGGCCTGGCATCGTCAATCTGTCTACGGGTGTCGGCGCCTCGGTTGGGGAGCTCGCCACCGCCGCAGTTGAGGTTGCGGGCAAAAGCCATCTCGAAATTCATCAGGAGACTGGCGCGGCCGGAGCTGACTCCAGCCTGATATTGGATAACTCAGTTCTGAAAGAAGTGACCGGATGGCAGCCACGCTTCGATTTGCGCTCCGGTCTCGCGTCACTGATCAAAGGAACGGAACACCATGCAGTCGTCAACTAGGAGAAAAATTGCCGTTTTTACCGGGAACCGGGCCGAATACGGGCTGCAATACCCGATTCTAAAGGCCATTGCCGCACATCCGCAACTCGAGTACTACCTGTTGGTTTCCGGGGCACATCTGCAGGAGGACTTTGGCTACACGAAAAAGGAAATCGAAAAGGATGGCTTCGAAGTCTATGCAGAAGTGAAGCTGGACATGGAAGAGGATACCCTCTTTTCGACGGCGCAGGCAATCGGTTCGGGTATCCTTAGTCTCAGCCAAACTTTGAATGAGATTCGTCCGGATTTTCACGTGGTCTACGCGGACCGGTTCGAAGGGTTTTCGGCGATTATCACCAGCACCCAGATGGGCATTCCAACCGCTCATATCGAAGGGGGAGATATCACCGAAGGAGGTGCACTCGACGACTCTGTCCGGCATGCCATGACCAAACTGGCGCACCTCCACTTCACTACAAACGAGCAGGCTGCCGAACGCGTCCGCCGCTTGGGCGAAGAGCCGTGGCGCGTCTTCAATGTCGGTTTCCCGGCAGTCGATCTTATTGCTGACGGCATTTATGCCAGTCCGCAGGAGTTGGCGGAGAAGTACAACATCGATCCTGAAAAACCGCTGGTCGTTTTCACCCAGCATTCGGTAACAACCGAATTCGAGGCCGCGGCAGAGCAGGTCAGGCCTTCGCTGGAGGCCATGAAAGTTTTGGCTAACGATGGCTTCCAGGTCATCATCACCTATCCCAACAACGATGCGGGCGGCAAGCATATCATTGCCGAAATCGAAAAACTCCGCGCCGAAGGACATCCGAATATTCAGGTACATGAAAGTCTTGGGCGCTACAACTACCACGGTTTCCTGAAACTCTGCGGTGATGCCGGGAATGGAGTCTGTGTCGGAAATTCATCAAGCGGCATCAAAGAAACCCCCGTGGTCCACTGCCCGGTGGTCAACATTGGCGCTCGGCAGCAGGGCAGACTTCGGGGCGACAATGTTATCGATGTCGGCTACGATAAGACCGCCATCCTTTCTGCCGTTAACAGAGCGATTTATGACCAGGAGTTCAAGGCACAATGCCGGAACGGCCGCAATCCGTATGGTGCGGGAAATGCGGGAAAACGCATCGCCGATGTGCTGGCCACTACCGAAATTGGTTTGCCTCTGGTTCAGAAAAAAATGACCTATTGATAGAACGCGCAAGACTCTCTCACATTTAGACAGACCAGGAAATGACTCGAAAAGCACTGAATACCATCTGCCTGAGCGAATCCTCAACCGTGCGCGAATGCATCGAGCTCATCGACCGGAACAAGCAGGGCATCGCGCTCATCGTCGATGAGGCCGGCCGGCTGCGTGGAACCGTGACCGACGGCGATATTCGCCGGTCGATTCTTCTGGGACGCTCGCTCGATGATTCCACCGCAGACGTCATGTGGACCAGTCCCTTGACCGTGCCCGAAGGTACGGCGCTCAACGAGATTCGCGACCTGATGCGAACGCGGCATGTGCGGAACGTTCCGGTTGTGGATGACACCAATCGTCTCGTCGATCTGGTCAATCTCAGCGATGTGACCGCCGAAATCGATGACGAACAGACGGCATTTATCATGGCTGGCGGCGAAGGCCGGCGTCTGCGGCCGCTGACCGAAACCGTTCCGAAACCGATGCTCAAGGTCGGCGACCGGCCGATCATCGCCAGCATTATCGATGGGTTTCGCGAGGCCGGCATCATGAATATCTACGTGTCGGTCAACTACAAGTCAGACGTGATCGAGGACTACCTTCAAAGAAACTTCAATCACGGTCTGAAGATCACCTGCCTGAAGGAGAAGATGAAGCTGGGGACTGCCGGCGCCCTCAAGTTGCTGCCGGACACGCCGCCAAAGCCGTTCATTGTGATCAATGGCGACATCATCACGAAAACCAATTTCCGCCGCCTGCTGGAGTTTCACAACGAGCACCGGTGCGTGATGACGGTGGCCGCGACGCAATACGTTCTGGAAATTCCATACGGCGTGCTCGACCTCGCCGGCCATTATCTGCTCGGCGTGAAGGAAAAACCCCGGCAAACACTGCTTTGCAACGCCGGCATCTACGTGGTGAATCCGGAAGTTCTGTCCTACATTCCGGACGATACACGCTTTGACATGACTCAACTCATCCAGGAAGTCGTAAGGCGCGGCATGCCGGTGACCCCGTTCCCAATTCGGGAGTACTGGATCGACATCGGGCAGGCTCAACAACTCAACAAGGCTCGCAGCGACATGGAGAAGGAACGCAATGGCAAAGTACTGGCAGAATAAACGGGTTCTCGTCACCGGGGCCGACGGCTTCATCGGCAGTCATCTCACGGAGCGCCTGGCGCGCGAAGGCGCGGATGTCCGGGCTTTCGTCTACTACAATTCGTTCGCGCGCTGGGGCTGGCTGGACGATACACCGGCCGAACTCGCCGACAAAATCGAACTCTTTCCGGGCGATATTCGCGACCCCGGTCGCGTGGCCGAGGCGGTGAAAGAGTGTGACGTTGTCTTCCATCTGGCCAGCTTGATCGCGATTCCGTACAGCTACCATGCTCCGGACAGCTATGTGCAAACGAATGTCGGCGGCGCTGTGAACGTGCTGAACGCCTGCCGGCACTCCGGCGTCGAGCGTCTGATTCATACCTCGACGAGCGAGGTTTACGGCTCGGCCAGGTACGTGCCCATTAATGAAGTGCATCCACTGCAAGGGCAGTCTCCCTATTCCGCATCGAAAATCGGCGCCGACATGATGGCGATGAGCTATCACGAGTCGTTTGCGCTTCCCGTAGTGACCGCGCGGCCGTTCAACACCTATGGCCCCCGACAATCTGCCCGCGCGGTCATTCCTACCATTCTGGCGCAAATACACTCCGGCGTCCGTGAGCTCCGGTTGGGTGCTCTCACGCCCACGCGGGACTTCAACTACGTCGCCGATACGGTGTCGGGCTTTCTGGCCGTGGCTAGGTGTGACCGTGCTGTCGGGCACGTTGTCAATGTCGGCTCCGGCCGTGAGATTTCCATCGGTGATCTGGTAAAGAAGGTCATTCAGATTACGGGCAAGGAAGTGCACGTTACCACCGATGAACAGCGCGTGCGGCCGAAGAACAGCGAGGTCAATCGCCTGCTTTGCGATTCGACCAGGGCCCGCGAGTGGGCCGGCTGGCAGCCGCAGCATTCTCTGGACGAGGGGCTGGCGGCAACGTCGAAGTGGATCGAGCAAAATCTTCACCATTTCAAACCGCAGGTTTACAACATCTGAGAGTCAGCATGGCGATGACATTCAACCGGGACAAGAAACCAACGGACTTTGCCTTGCAGGAAGAAGCAGGTATTTTCAAACGGCGTGTGCTGGCCTGGCTACGCACCTTGCACGACAGCGGCACGCCTATTTGGCAGTACCGCATGTTCGCCGGGTCGGACGCGACCGTCTACAGCTCGTGTTTTGCGCTCTACCTGCGGCACGTGCTCAACGACCTGAACACTCTGACGCCCGACCAACGCCGGGAGTGGGTGGAATACTTTCAGAGCTTCCAGGACGAGAAGACGGGCCTGTTCATGGAACCGACGGCCGCAGAGCGCGTTCCGGACCGCAATCACGATGAGGAGCATCTCAGCCGGCAACTCACCACTTTCTGCCTCAGCGCTCTTGAA
>CAZTNL010000288.1:0-4833 GCA_964614885.1 uncultured Calditrichaceae bacterium
AAGCGATACAATCCTCAAAAGACAAGGAGGCTACGATGAAGACTTACAAGAAATATGCTGTTGGCATCAGCCTGGTGCTCGCCGGGCTGATCGTTGGGCTTGCCATTACCACAGGTTTTCAGTTCACCCCGGCGACGAAGGCCGGACAGCCGGAGACGCCCGCCCTCGCGGGCCAGGCGAGCGGCTTTTTGACCGATGACCCGGATTTGGCTGCCGCCACCCAACTGAGTAACGCCTTTGCCAAGGTCGCGGCCAAAGTGAACCCGTCGGTAGTGACTATTTTTACCGAAACCACGGTGAAATCGCGCGGCACGCCTTTCAACGGCTTCCCGCAATTCTTCGGCAACGATGACTTTTTCAACCGCTTCTTTCAGGCGCCGCAGCCGCGGGGCGACATGAAGCAGATGGGGCTCGGCTCCGGCGTCATCGTCGACAGCAAGGGCACGATCCTCACCAACAACCACGTGGTCGACGGCGCCGACGACATTAAGGTGCGTTTGATGGACGGCAACGAGTATCAGGCAACGGTAAAAGGCACCGATCCGCAGACAGACCTCGCCGTCATCGAGATCAAGGCGACCAACCTGCGACCGCTGCCGCTTGGCGACTCCGATGTCGCGCGCGTCGGCGACTGGGTCCTGGCGATCGGCTCGCCGCTGAACCCGAATCTCGATCATACGGTCACTGCCGGTATCATCAGCGCCAAAGGGCGCACCGGCGTGGGCCTGACACATTACGAGGACTACATTCAGACCGACGCGGCCATCAATCCAGGTAACTCCGGCGGCGCCATGGTCAATCTTCGCGGCCAGCTCATCGGCATCAACTCGGCCATCGCCACCAAAACCGGCGGGAATATGGGCATCGGGTTCGCGATTCCGGTAAATCTCGCACGCAAGGTGATGGAAGATATCATTGAAAAAGGCGGGGTCGAACGCGGCTGGCTTGGGGTTTACATTCAGAATCTGACGCCGGAGCTCGCTCAGGCGCTCAAAGTAAAATCCAACAAAGGCGTGGTCGTCAGCCAGGTTCAGGAGGACAGTCCGGCTGACAAGGCCGGCCTGCAGCGTGAAGACGTCATTCTTAAAGTCGATGGCAAGAGTGTTGCCAACTCGACCGAACTCAGCACCAATATTGCGGCCACCTCGCCCGGCAACACCGTCAAACTCGACATCGTCCGGGACGGCAAGGAACGGAGCATCGAGGTCAAACTCGGAAAACTGAATCCAGCCACGCAGCAACTCGCCTCGGGCGAAACGCGTGCGGGGCAACTCGGCATCGATTTGGCCGACCTCAGCCCGAAACGGGCAAGAGACCACGGAATCAGTCCGGACCGCGGGGGCATTGTTATTACGAAGGTCGACCCCGGAAGCACCGGCGCCCAGGAAGGCTTGCGGGAGGGTGATATCATTCTGCAGCTCAACCGACAAAACGTCAGCAACGTCAGTGATTTCAGCAAGATATTGAGCGACGTCAAGCCCGGGGAAACGATTCTGCTCTACGTGGTTCGCGGGCGACGCAGCTTGTTTCTCGCTTTCGAAATGCCCGCAAAGTAAGACGGTAATCTCAACGGGACTGCGCCGGCCGAAAATGCCTGGCGCAGTCCCGTGGTTTTTCATGGTGCTTTGACTCGCGTCTAAAGCAGAATTACAATAAGTGGAGGCGGCACGTGAGAATTCTTGTCGTCGAAGATGAAGAAGCGCTCGCCGAGCGCATCGCCAAAGTGCTCCGGAGTGAGCGCTACCAGATCGAGCTCGCATTTGACGGCGTCGATGGCCTGGACAAGGCGCTGGTCGAAGACTACGACGCGGTTATTTTGGACATTCTCTTGCCGCGCATGAACGGGATCGATGTGCTGCGCGCCCTGCGCGCCGAAGGCCGCCGCATGCCCATTCTCCTGTTGACCGCCAAAGATACCATCGATGACAAGGTGCAGGGGCTGGACGCCGGCGCCGATGACTATCTCACAAAACCATTCGCTCTGGCTGAACTCCTGGCGCGCCTGCGCTCGCTGCTGCGCCGGACGAGCGAAACAAAATCGTCGACACTTCAGGTTGGCGAACTCGAGGTGGATACCCGGACGCACGAGACCAAAATATCGGGCAAGACCATTCAACTGACGCCGAAAGAATATGCAATTCTCGAATTCCTGCTCTACAACAAAAACCGGGTGCTCTCACGCCTGTCGATTGCAGAGCATGTCTGGGGCGACAACTTCAACCTGGACAGCATGACCAATTTTGTCGATGTTCACGTTAAGAATCTCCGGCGAAAACTGGGCGATGACCGGCAGCGCCCTGTCATTCAGTCGGTGCGTGGCGTCGGCTATCTGATAAAGGACGAAGCATGAAAATCAGGGCCCGGCTCTCTCTCTGGTACGCCTCTGTCACCTTCTTTATCTTGCTGCTCTTCAGCCTGGCCACTTATGTCGGCATGCGCCACCTGCTCTACCGGGCGCTCGACGAGGAGCGCGACCTCATCGCCAAGAACATCGAGAGCAGCTACGATCCGCAGACACAATCGTTCCGTAACCTCCAGGCTCCGCGTTACAGAGTGAGCCACCGCATGCAGGAATCGTACTTCGTTGTCTACAATTCGTACGAGCAACCCGTCTATCGCTCGCCCACGGCCGACCAGCTGTCGCTGCCCATCCCGCTGACCCACAAACGAACCGAGACCACGACCATCGTAAGAACACGGCACACCGGCATCACGTTTTACACGGCCGTGGAAGACAGCGACATTACCTTTCAGGCCGCGTCCAGGCAGTTGTTTTATAAGAACCGGCAGATCGGCTGGGTCAACATCGCGGCGCCGATTTCGGACATTCAGGAGTCCATGCACAATCTGCTGAGAATTCTCCTCAGTGGCGTTCTGGCCGTCGGCTTGCTGGTAGGCGGCGGCACCTATTTCCTGACCGACAAGGCGCTGAGCCCGGTGGCCGCCATCACTGACAAGGCGCGGCGGATAAGCTCCACCAACCTCAGCGAACGCATCGATGTGGAGAACAAAGAAGATGAACTCGGGCGGCTTTCGCAGGTGCTCAACGAACTGCTCGACCGGCTGCAGCGCGCATTTGAAAGCCAGCGGCAGTTCATGGCCGACGCAGCGCATGAGCTGAACACGCCGCTGGCGATCCTGCGCACGCACTGGGAAGATGAACTCAACAACCTGGAACTGCCGCAACCGGTAAAGGAAAAACTGGTTCACGACGTCGAGACCATCTCCCGGCTCAACCGCCTGATCAATCATCTGCTCCTGCTTTCCCGCACCGAAGGCATGGCGCTGGCCATCGAGAAGAAACCGCTGCCGCTGGCGGAGTTGGTGTGGGAGGTCGTGGCCGACGCCGGTGTGCTGGCGGACATGAAAGAGCAGAAACTGGAGGTTGGGAACCTCTCTCCGGTGCAGGTCGCAGGCAGCAGGGACCGGCTCTACCAGCTTCTCTTCAACCTGGTCGACAATGCCGTCAAGTACACCCAGCCGGGAGGAAGTATCTCTGTTTCTCTGGGCGAACGAGGAGGGCAGGCGATTTTCAGCGTGAGGGATACCGGCCCCGGCATTCCGCAGGAACACGCGCCGCACATCTTCGACCGTTTCTACCGGGTCAACAAAGACCGCTCGCGCAAGACCGGCGGCAGCGGGCTCGGACTCTCCATTTGCAAGCTCATCGCCGAAGCGCACGGCGGGCAGGTAGAAGTCAGCAGCACTCCGGGAAAGGGGAGCGAGTTTATCGTCAAACTGCCGCTGGCCCCGGTTCGTGAAGCTTCGACGCAAGCCTAAACCCTGGAAAACTGACCGTTTCCGCCAACCACAGGCGCTGAAGGAATAAAATACGAAACAGACCTGTTCTCCTTATATATCTTGGAATCAACCCAATATCGCCACAGATGGTACTAAGAAAGAGAAATAAAGCATAACAGATGCTTTTCGTATATCACCCGCCGTGAGAAGCCATCCGGACAGGATATTGTTACCCCGGGATTACTCCCCGTATCTATTTATCAAACATGGAGAAAAACAGATGAACGCTCTAAAGCAAAGCAAGATGTTGCGGTTACGGAACCTTCTTGTGATTGCGAGTTTACCCTTTCTGTTCTTGTTGAGCGCGGTCGTCTTTGCCCAGGACGGCCATGTTCCGGCCCCAGGCCTGCACGCCTACACCAAAGGGCACGCCAAATATCAAAAGCCAGCTGATCTCTTGGGCGGCCCGATAACCGTGAAAGTGACGCAGAAGAGCGGCAGCACCCGCTGGGTTCTTCCCGGGCCGCGCTTTCTCGACCCCGCCGCCTTCGGCACACCTGAAAATCCGGTCGGATTCGATCCGGCGCCGTTCCCGCTGCTGGGAGTGCCAACCACGATGCGAAAGACCACCGGCTCCGCCAGTTTGGCAAGCAAGTCCGCCGCGCCAGGTCCCTCGGCGACAAAATACACTTTCGTGGATAAAGCAAGCCCGTTCAGCAACTGGCGCGAAGTTGGCGTGGGAAGCATCCAAATGGAAGTTGTGGATGCGACCGCCATCGACGGGGCGCGCACCAAAGACAAGGTTCACTTTGTGGCAACCTTCAAGAGTCCTGACGGCAAGCATGACTACAAGGTCACAGCCGATAAGCCGATCCCGCACGGCATGGCCTATCCGTTTTTTGGTGGCGTCGTCACCAACCACCTGCTGCACGGCGCAACGGGCATCGGCACGCGTTTGATGCCTACCGAATTCACCTACGCGGGATTCTGGGCCATCGGCAACATTTATCGCGACGGAGAGCTGGTTAATGCCAATCACCTGGTGCACGTCATGGTGACGGAAGTCGTCCGGGGCGACAATTACAAACTCCA
>CAZTNL010000289.1:0-4822 GCA_964614885.1 uncultured Calditrichaceae bacterium
AATACTACTTGCGGAACATGCGGCGATTTCTGCGGCCGGAAAGGGTTCGAGCTCAGAACCCATTGTTCAGACTGCGGAAAGGGTTTGTCCTCTATGAGCCGCTGGGGGTCGTGGCAGTGATTTCGCCCTGGAATTTTCCGTATTTGCTTTCGATGCAACACATCATTCCGGCTCTGCTCGCCGGCAATGCCGTCGTCCACAAACCGTCTGAATTCACGACCCTTGTGAGCTTGAAGATCCGCGAGTTATTCGAAAAGGCCCGCTTGCCGGAGGGACTGTTTACCGTGGTGACCGGTTTCGCCGACGTCGGGCAGGCACTGGTTGCACAGCCGCTCGATAAGATATTTTTTACCGGCAGCACGCGGGTCGGCAAGCAGATTTACAGCGCAGCCGCAGCCAATCTGACCGGAGTGAACATGGAGCTGGGCGGCAGCGACCCGATGCTTGTGCTCGATGATGCCGACCTCGAACGAACCGTCGGCGCAGCACTCTGGGGCGCGTTCAGCAATGCCGGTCAGGCCTGCGTTTCGGTCGAGCGCCTGCTCGTACAGGAGTCGATTTTCGATGGCTTTGTCAGGAAATTCGTAGCCGGAGCCAATGAACTTAAAGTCGCAAATAATGGCGGACAGGCGTCCGACATCTCCTGTCTGATCAACGAGAGTCAGTTTCGCAAGATCGAGGCCCTTGTTCAGGACATCGAGGGGCAAGGGGCAGTTCTGCACCTTGGCGGCAAGGCCCGGCACGACCTGGGAGACCTGTACTATCCTCCGACCGTTCTTTCCTTTCGCGAGGCCGCTTCAAAATTGCGTGACCGTGAAATATTCGGTCCTGTCGTGCTGCTGCAAAGTTTTGCCACGGACGAGGAAGGCGTCGCGCTGGCAAACGATTCTGACTTCGGCCTCTCCGGGAGTGTCTGGTCGCAGAATCGCCGCAGGGCATTGCAGTTGGCCCGGAGAATTCAGTCCGGCTCTGTGCTGGTCAATGAAGTGCAATCCCACATCGCGCAGTTCGAGGCGCCGTACACCGGATGGAAGCAAAGTGGCATTGGCGTCAGTCACGGTCGACAGGGCGCGTTGGAAATGGTGCGCACGAAGTATGTGAGTGTCGATCGGGCGCCGCTCCAGGCACTGCTCTCGGTTGTGGCCCCGCGTCTTGCCCGCCGCGATGTCTGGTGGTTCCCGTACGACGAGAAGAGTGTCGCGGACTTCCGCGCGTTCTCGGCCTTCCTGCACGCGCCGACTTTGGGAAGCAAACTGCGGGCGATCCCCGGCACATTGAAAGCGCTGTGGCGCAAGCGGGGGAAATGACAGCCTTCCCAATAGCGACGGTGGCCGGAGCGTGAGAGGCTCGCGCAGGTCGGGACAAGAGATTTTACCCGCTGCGCAGAATCCTGGAAGAATCTGCTTGACATTGTGGTTCTTTTTGATTAGTATACCGTCTTTTGCGTAAAGAGTGTCGTGCAATAAAAACAATAGGTTAGAGGGTTTTTCCCGAAGCGATGCTCACGGGGGAGAGAATTCTTGACATCCAGAGAAACTTTTTGTATATTGACGGCTTGAATTTGTGTTAAAGATACTTAATATTTCTGACATTCGTACTTGCAGCGGCGGGTTGTCAGCCGGATCTGCACTGAGATAAATCGTCCGAACTTACCGGAGTGGAGAACAAAATGGGACTAAATCTGCAAGGAGATGGTACGTACTCCTCAACACTGCCTGTTGACGCCCCTTCGACGCTCGAAGCCGATGTTTACCACAACAAGATAAAACAGGCCGTCATCATCGCCGCCGGCAACGGCAGTCGCTTGGCTGGCTACCAGGATGGGAGTCCGAAACCTCTGATCAAAGTGGGAGGCGTTCATCTGCTGCAGCGGGTCATCCTTTCGGCAAAGAAAATCGGCATCGAAGAGTTTGTCATCGTCATCGGGTATCAGGCCGCGCGAATTCGCAAGACCATCACCTCGAAGAAGCTGGGTGTGAAGATCACCTGGGTTCGCAATACCGAGTGGCGCCAACCCAACGGGGTGTCGGTGTTGAAGGCGCAGCGCTACGTGCGTGGAAAGTTTCTGCTTTTCATGTCCGACCATATTTTCGATTACAAGATTTTGCAGAAGATCGAAGATGTCGATCTCGGCGAGGACAGCGGTTTGCTGTGTGTCGATCACAACCTGAACCGCATTCCCAACCTGGACGATGCGACGAAAGTGCGCACGCAAGGTGGCCGTCTTATCGATTTGGACAAGAGTCTGGCTGACTTCAACGCCATCGACATCGGTATTTTTGTGTGTACTCCCGACCTGTTTCGGGCGTTGAAGGTGGCGCAGAACCGCGGGGAGTTTTCCCTCTCAGGCGGCATTCGGGTCCTTTCCGAAGAGGGCAGGATGCGCACCTTCGACATCGGCGATTCGTTCTGGCAGGATGTGGATACCATTCCGGACGCACGCTACGCTGAACGGCTTCTGCTGCAATCGACCCGGTCGAAGGGCGACGGCATCATCGCGCGGACTATCAACCGTCGCGTCTCGGGTGTCATCACGAAGCTGCTCTTGCGAACTTCGGTGACCCCGAACCAGATCTCGATTTTCAATCTGATCTTTTCGATTTTTATTGCCGGTTTGGTTGCTATGGGCAAGCCCGCCACCACTATTATTGGCGGCATTCTCTTTCAGTTCGCCTCTATTCTTGACGGTTGCGATGGGGAAGTGGCACTGATCAAACTGAAGGACTCCAAAGAGGGCGCCATGGTCGATACGATCACAGACCAGCTCTCGTATGTGGCCTTCATCGTTGGGGTCACGGTTGGTGCCTACAATGCCATCGGTAGCGGCTACGTTTTTCTGTTTACTGCCGTCATTCTTATCACGCTGATTTCAGCCCTGAAGATGGGCCGGGTCTTTGCGAGCAGGCAGGGATCGGCCAGTCTGCGGGCGCTGGATAAAGGCGTTGCGTCGCTCAACCACTCCAGACAGGATCGCTGGTATCTGCGTTTCTTTGGTGCGTTGCACAGCTTTGGGCGCAGAGACATGTTTTCGTTTGCTGCGATGCTGGTGATGCTTTTGGGCAACATCAGCCTGCTGTATACGCTCGTGATGGTCATGCTGACTTTGGTCAGCATCGGCATTCCCGTGACGGTCGCAGCACTTTCCTCCAGCAACAGCAGAGCCGGCCTCTGACGGTTTGAGCACGCCCCGGTTGCCCCTTGTGGAGAGGGGCTTCAGCGATACCGTAACAATGGCTGAACGCCGGGTGCGACCCACACAAAGGGTTTTGCCGGCAGCGGAGATATTCTGGCCGCTGCCAGAGTCCGTCTCAACCGGCCATGCGACCGGAACATTCCGGTAGAACCGCTGGCGTTGTGGTCAAATCCTGGTAAGTCATCCAAATGCGTAATCCAACCCGACCGTCTCCGCGCTCGCTGCTAAGTTGCATCCTCGTGCTCATCTGTGCCGGCACGGCCTTGCCGGCCGGTAAGGTTCGTACGGAACAGCCGACGCCCTATCTTCGCGGCGATCTGAGTTCAGCCGATGGTGCGGAAGATTGCAATCCGTGCCTGAATAACGTGATCGAAGCGATCAACACGCTAAATGATCACGGTGAAACCATCGGCTTCAATTGGGGCGCACACTACCCGGAGGTGCTGGGCGCCAGAACCTCCAACCACTGGCAGGGCGTGCAACGTCTCTATTCAGGCAGCCTGAGCCAGCCGTACTTCGTCATATCTTCTTCACACCGGCGTGACGTGATGAAACCGGATGGCAGCATCGAAAGCGTCTCGAACCCCGCCTATTTTGCCGTGGTCGAAATGGGTTCCCGAAATCACGACGGGGGCCGACTTCGTTCCAACCGCCTGGAGTTCGGCCGGCTGACGCGCAACGTAAAGCCGAACCCACTCGACCGCATCATCAGGGCCAACAAGGTCACATCTGATTTCGATCATCCCGGAGGGCTGCAATCGATCGGCAAATACGTCATGGTCGGTGTCGACCACCCTATTCTGCACTCGAGGGACACGGTCTTGTTTACGCTGTGGGACATGTCGAATCCCGCCAAACCTGTGAATGTATGGGGCGACCCGCCGTGGGAGGTGGGTGGAGAAAACCCGGGATCCGTGGGTATTGTCAAACTAGAATCCGGTCGGTTCTTGATTCTAAGAGCGCTCAAAGATGCCAAGAAACTGGAGTTCTACATGCTCGAGCATGGCCTCCGTACAAATCCGGCAACGTATCATGATGGAGAGGTTTGGGACAGGTGGTCTTACCAGGAACTCCGCTCCGAAGTCGCGAATCCTGATGGCTCGATAGACATGAATTGGGCGGACCTGGGGGCGGTACTCGGAAGGGCCGGATACCAGACGACCAACATTGTTACCGAATGCGGCAGCGGCGCCCTCTTCCTGATCGCGTCTCACGGTCGGAGACCCTCGGGCTTCGGCGGCGCTGACTACATCGACGCTTTTCGTCTCGATGTGCCGGCTGAACGCCCGGGTTCGGACTCTGGCGATGCTGGAGTAGTCATTACCAAGGTAGCAAAGCGGCGGCTTTTCCCTGAGGGAAATGCCGGCGCCCGGCAGGGGGATCTGCAAGCAGCCGCCGGCGCTTACGTTAGCCCGGATCACCGGCTCTACTTTTACGCGAGCGAGCACGGCGTTTCCGGCGAAGGCTCTTATGTCAAAATGATCGAGTTCGGCCCGCGGGTGCCACGGGAACGGGTCACCGCGATCGAAGACGCCTGGGTCATGCTCTACGAGCGCAAAGGGTTTGGTGGCCGCTCCATCGCCCTGGATTATATTGACAAGAACCTGCGCGACTATGGGAATTTCTCAA
>CAZTNL010000290.1:0-4811 GCA_964614885.1 uncultured Calditrichaceae bacterium
ATGGACCCGCCAATCGTGGTTTGGCCGAATAGCAAGCCGGACGTGAAAAGCACCGCCAGCAAGCTCATCGCCCATGTTCTAAGAAAACTCTTCCATATTTTCATCGCTTCGTCCTTCAATTCTGAGTGAGCTGCTACTCTTAGCTAATCGTGCTGAACCCGTATTGATTCACTTACCTAACACAGAGCGAAAGCTGTGCATCATCAGGCTACTGTTGAAGCAGCGGTTGCGGCGGCAGGGCCGTCTCTTTGTAACATTTGGTAGTGCATGGCTCCTCCTGAGAATGTTGTTGAATGTTATTGTGAAAGTCCGGCGGGTCGAGCCCGACCGCGGTCCGGACATGCAAGACGTGTGTGACTAGTCTTCCTATTTTGGTGTAGACGCAGCGCAGAAATTTGCGTCATTAAAGGTCCTTCAGCTACATTAATTTTTATTAAGGGACTTCATGCCGATTCTCTGCTGCCGCGGGGGTGACGCGCATCAGGATTTGCGATCCATATCGGCGTCGCCCTCCACAATCTGGGGCCGGAGCAAAATGACCAGTTCGGTCTTCACCTTGGATTTGCTTGTGCTGCGAAATGGGATTCCCAGCACCGGGATACTGCCGAGAACAGGCACTCTGCTTTGCTTGCTTATTTCCTGCTCTTTAATGAGTCCACCGATGATGATGGTGACGCCATCTTTTGCGATGACCGTGGTTTCAGACTCGGATTTTTCGATGACCGGAATGTTTTCGATGAAACTGGTGACTTCGCTGACTTCCGGGTTGATCTTCATGGTGATGTAGCCGTCGTCGTTGATGGTCGGCGTTACCCTGAGTTTGATACCGACCTCCACGGTGATCACCTTTTCGAACGTCCTCAACGTGCCCCCTTGGTCTTCGCGGGTATCGATGGTCTTGTACGGCACGGTGCTGCCCACCGTTATGTGCGCCTCCTGGCCGTCAATGCAGGTAATACGCGGATTGGACAGCAGGTTGGTTTCGCCGACGGTCTGCAGGGCTTCGAGCAAGCCAGTGATCGTAAACGCGCCTGCTTTCGCGCCGGTCACATCGACCGTGCCGCCGGAGTCGCCGTCTCCGAGAATGCGGAAGTTGGCCCCGCCACTCACGGTTCCGCCAAACTTATTGGCCATCGCGTCCCAGTTGACGCCCATCTTGTAGGTGTCGTTGAGAACAACCTGAATGATCTTCGCTTCTATCAACACCTGCTGCGTCTTTTGGTCGAGGGCCTCGATGAGCTGCCGGAGATAGGGCAGGTTGTCCGGCAGGTCCTTGACGAAGAGCTGCCCGGTCGCCTTGTCGGCCTGCACGGAACCGACACCAGGTGTTAGCTCATCTTTAAGTCGGGCGGAAACCGCTTCCGGGTCGGCGTATTGCAGAGAAAAGATCTCCATGACGGTCGGCTCGGGCACGTCCACTTTTTCGATAAAGTCGCTTATGCGCCGGATGCGCTCGGGGTCGTCGACGATGATCAACTGGTTGGTCGCCGTGTCGACGTTGAGCCGGCCTCCGGACGACACCATATTCTTGACGACTTCTTCTATGTTTTGAACGGCTACGTGGCTGAGCGCGAATGCCCGGGTTTCGAGGGCGATATCCAGTTGTCGGATAACCTCTTCCATGTCGCTGAGAACGGCAGGCAGATCGACGAGGATCAGGCTGTTACTGCGATGATCCGCAATGACGTTTCCGCTTTTTGATTTGATTTGAAACACAGACTTGACGATTTGTTCGGCGCTTGCATATTGCAGTCGGACCACGCGCGTTTGCATTCTGTCCCGGAAAGCTCGGCCAAATCGGGTCTTAAACTCCTCGCCGGTCACAACCTTGACGACACCGTGTTCCTTGTAGTAGGCCAGACCCTGCATTTCTACGACCAGGCTCAACGCTTCCATCACATCCAGGCTGTCGACGAATATCGTGACGTTGCCCTGGACGCTCTTGCTGGTCACGATCTTGAGATCACCTGATAATGAGAGCGTCTTGAGAACGTCCTGAACGCTGACGTTCCGGAACTGGAGGCTTACCTTTGCGGAACCAGCCATGAGGGGCTGGACGTTCAGGGCCAGGTATAGCAGAGCGATGTAAGAAGAGAGGAGGAGGGATCTCGGTTGTGTACGGCTGTATTTCATAGTCGTTTTCCTGGTAACTGACAAGGCGGTCATTGGCCTCAAAATGTTTCGAGCAAATCTTTGCCCATTTAGATGGTGCTACATTCTCAGATTGATCAAATCTCCGTCTTGTTCGAGCAGAATGCGGTCGGAGAAAATCTCCTGCACGAGGTACCCTTCAAGATGGTCTCCTTTCGCAAGGAACTGGGAACTGTCGTTGTCGCGTGCTCTCACGATAGCCCGAGGCGATTCCCCCATGATGACGCCTACCAGGGCGTATCGCTGGGCAAGGCCCGGAACGTCAACCGCATCTATAGGCTGTTGGGATCCCCCGGTTTTCGCCTCGCTGCCGGATGGCCGAAAATACGGTCGCTTTGCCGCGATTTGGGCAAAGGAGCCCCCCGAGACCTGAATCCGCTTCATGGCGGCTTTCCCGCTTCGGTGCACCTGGGGCGGCTCGGCCAGGTTGGCCCGCAAAGCGCGTGCGTCCACGTGCACAAGCGCCGGGACTGCGATGGTGAAAACGACAGCCAGCCCAAGGAGACATTTGTTCAGGGTCAGCAGGGGCCGCTGGCGCCATGGCGGCTTGCTCCCGGGCCGGATCCCGCGCGTTTTTTGCGGATGGAGTCGGGCGCCAGGTTGGCATCCGTTGGTCCCGACCGCCGGGGGCCGTAGCTTGCCGTTCTGCCGCCCATTTCGGTGCGATGTGGCGGCCAGATTCAGCAGTCTTTGATAGAATCGTTTGCCAGGCAAAGCCATTGCTTCCTCTTAGGCGACGGAGGCCCTGATGACAATAAGCTGGCATTGCAACCAGCCCTTGCCACCGCCGTCGGGTGAAAGGTAAAAGTGCCTGATTCGCGTCAAAGCGCCGGTGGCCTCGATGCTTTCGAAGAAGGCCATCAGGTCGGGCAATCTGCCAAGGCATTCAAGCTGGATTTCAATGGTGTCCACCGTTGTTCGGCTCCCGCGGTTGCTCCCTGGTCGGGAAGGCGCACCTGAGGTCCGCAAGGGCTGGAAGCGGCGAATGATGACTTGCCGGCCAGCCGCGGCCTGGATGTCACGCAGGAGTTTGGCCACGCGTGCACTTTTCTGTGGCCGCTCGCCTCTTTTTTCAGTCGGTTCGAGCCCGCGGACCATCCCCGCGATTTTCAAAGTGTTGAGATAAAGCGCCTGCTTCGATTCGACGTTCCGGCTGCTTTCTTTCAGCTCCGCTGCGAGGGGCAGGATGAGGCCGCGTACCGTAAGAAAGAGCGCGAGGCCGCCGACTGCGAGTGCACTCAGGGCTTGTTCCCGTCTTGACAGCTGTTTGAACATCTTGGCTTACCTCTTGGATGTCAGGAGTTCCGGGTCCTGTAATGAAACCTTTATCTCGAAGTCGACCGTGCTGCCGTTTTTTCGGTTCTTGCGGTTCGCGGTCGCGATGACGGCTTCTGCGAAGTCAGGCTGTTGCGCCAGCTGCTCGGGCAAGTCGAGAACGGGTTGCATGCTTGCCGCAGAACCCCGCATGACCAGTGTTTCACCCCGCACGAAAGTCAGGGACTGCAGTTGCACAGATGCCGGAAGACATTTCAGCAGCGCCGCCAGGACCGGTGCGGTCGGGGCTGTGGAGCCGAGCTGTACCCGCAGTTTTTGGCGCACCCTTTTCCACTCGTTGACCGCCGTTACTTCCGGTTGCAAAGCGGCAATTTTCGACTCAATTTGTCCGGCTGTTTTCTGCCGCCGGTGAATGCTGACCTCAACGCCGGCAACGACCGAGAGCAGTATGTAGACGAGCAGTAAGCCAGTGTGGACCAGATGTCTGAGCGTCGTTCGCTTGCTCTGCTCGGCGCGTGTTTCGTCGGGCAGCAGGTTCATCATTTCGCCGTCGGCGGCGAATGCCATGCCTATGAGGGACGAAATCGAAAACCAGTGGTGCGTCATGGGGCTCTCGTGCGGTCGCGAATCCGGCATGTGCAGTTCGCACCATCGTACAGTACGCCGGAGCTTTCCGGAGAGCTTTCCAATCATCTGGTCGGTCCCCGGCAGCCAGCCGGTGAGGACTACAGTGTGGATGGCCTGAGAGAGGTTGTCCTGCCCGAATGCCTGGATTGTATCGGAGATTCCACCGGCCAGAGCATCCACCCATGCCTCGTACGCAGCCCGGCGTTCGCTTCCCCGCATGCAATCCATGAGCTCGCCGACTCCCTTGCCCACGCTGCGGCAGAAGAGCAGCTTACCCTGGTCGACGATTAGGACATTGGTTGCGGAAAAGTCGACATCAGCTATGGCTACGCAGCCGCGCTCTATGCCGGGGAAGGGCTGGAGCAAGCCTATGGATTGAAAGATCCCCTCGATGTTCAGCCGTACTGCGGTTGGCGCGAATCCGGCTGTGCGGCAGAGCTGGCTGAAGCGTTTAACCTCACTGCTACGCGCTATCACGGCCATGACGCGCGTTTGACCGTCTTCCTGTAGCGATATGATTCGGAGGTCGAAAATGACCTGATTAGGGGGCAAGGGCAGGTCTTCGTGCAATTGGTAGGCGGCCATCTTCCGCAGCTCGACGGGATCGTGGCTCGGGAGAAGAAGGATCTTGGAGTGGACGCTGTGCCTGGGAATGGATATGGTGACGTTTGTCCCGGTTCGCACGCCCATCCGCAGCCTCTGTTCCTTGAGAACGCGCAGGATTTCGGCGTCGTCGTCTGACGGCAGGAACTTGACTT
>CAZTNL010000291.1:0-4807 GCA_964614885.1 uncultured Calditrichaceae bacterium
CGAGGAAGCGCCAGCCGCCGGTGGCGGGCGGCCGGGCGGCATGGCATGCTTCCTCAACGGGTGCTACGGCACAGCACGTGGGTAGCAATCAGCGCAGTAAAGTCATTCGACGTGTTTCAACGAAACTCCCTGCATCCAGCCGGTACAGGAAAATACCGCTGGCGACATTCGCACCCCGGTCATCCTTCCCATCCCAGCGCCTTACCTGCACAGTTCCGGTGCTCACATTCTCGTCCACCAGAACTCTGACCTGCTGTCCCAGCAGGTTGTAAATCGTCACCCGGGCGCGAACCACGGAGTGCCCGGCCTTCGACGGAACCTGGAAGCGAATCGTGGTCGTCGGGTTGAACGGGTTCGGGTAGTTCTGCAGAATCACGAAATTGTCCGGCTGCGGCCCCGCGGAATCTCCGGGACCCGTTTCGACAGCGGTGATACCGGTCAGGAGCCGGACCTTGGTGCCGAAAATAGTGCTCGACGGGCCGAGAATAGCCCGGACTTCGACGACCTGACCAGACTGAAGATCGTCGATGGTCAGGAATTTGTTGATCGGGCCCAAAATCAGGGTGTTGGCATCGAACAGCACCTGACGCTGCACCAGTGAGATGCCGTTCTGGGTAACCGACTGAATTGCGCCCGAAAGCAGCAGCACATCTTCGATCTTGATGCGGGTCGCCAACTTGACACTGCCCTGGTCGACGGCATGAATCTCTAATGTCTGCCCCACGTTCAGAGCAGAGAAAGAGACAGCGGCGTTGCGTTCGTCGAAAATCTGCGTGCCGGAATCGACAGTAAACTGAACGCCCAGCACTTGCACGGAGTTCTGCGTCAGCGCCTCAACCGGACCGCTTATCTGAATGTCGGTGCTCCCGCTGCTCTCCAGCTTGATCTTGATCGCAACCAGCGTCCCGTCCGGAAGAAGATCCCCCCTGACTTCCACGGTTTGGCCGACAAAGAGCTGGCCGATGTTAATCAGATTGTTGCTGTTGTCGAAAACAGCCGTGTTGACGGTAACGCCGAACGTGCGACCGACAACTGTAATGGCGGTCTGACTGACTGCGCTGATACTGCCCGTTATCTCAATCTCATCCTCGATGCGGTCCTCGATATTGATATCGGTTGCGACCAGCCGTCCATCCGGCAGCGGCCCGGCCTTAATTTCAACCAACATACCGATGGAAAGCGCAGACAGCTGGACGACATTGCCGCTACCGTCGGTGATCAGCGTGGTTCCGTCGACGAAAAAGGTCATGCCCGATACGACCAGGCTGTCCGCCCCAATTGCATCGATAGCGCCTGTTAGCTCGACCTCATCGTTCCGGTCATCTTCAAGTTTGATGCGAGTCGCAATTCGCGTCCCGTCAACCTGCACATTCGCGCGAATTTCCACCACACTGCCAGTGCTCAGGTCCTGAAAATCAATGACACTTCCATCGTCGTCTAAAACAACAGTCGCAGAGTCGACCTTAAATAAAAGCCCGGAGACGGTGAGGGTGCTGCCGTCGATCTGCTCTATCACTCCGACAATGTCGACTTCATCGTTGAAGGCGTCCTCAACTTTGATTCGGGTCGCCTGTAATGTGCCACTGGTGACGACCTCCGCGCGGATCTCGACGACAAACCCGACCTCAATCGCAGAAAAAGTGACCGCCTGTCCGTTGTTATCCAGCACTTCTGTGGAATCTGTAACCATAAACACAAGCCCGGCAACGGTGAGAGACCCCGACGATACCCGAGTAACCCTACCCGTGACCTCGACCTCATCACTGGAGAGCGTGAAGTCCTCAACCTTGATGTGTGTAGCACGCAGCACGCTGTCCAGCCCGATATCGCCCCGGATCTCTACTCTTTCGCCGGTAAGCAGGTCATCCGCAGAAATGGCGAAATCGTTGAGGTCGAGCACCTCGGTGGAATCGGTCAAAACAAAGTCCACTCCGTCCACGACGATGTTGCTGTCAGAAATTGTACTTATAATACCGGTAAACTCAACCTCATCGATGGCACTGTCCTCGATCTTGATACGGCTGGCGAGGAAAGAGCTGTCCGGTCTGACAAGCGCCCGGACCTCGACGACGTCGCCAACTTGAAGGGTAGACAAGGCAATCGAATTCTCGTCGTTGTCCAGCACTTCGGTATTGGCATCGACAAAAAAGGTTTTGCCAAGCACCACCAGGCTATCAGTTCCGATAGCATCGATGGGGCCACGAACTTGCACCTCGCTGTCGGCTCGCACCTCGATGTTGATTTCGGAAGCCGTCGTGGTTCCGGAAGTTGCATCGCGAACAGCAACAACCCGCACGCGATCACCCACGGACAAATCATTGAACGAAATGCTGGATCCGTTCTGGTCGCGGAAAATCGTCTGTGCGTCTATCGAGACGGTGGTATTTTCGACGACAATTGAGGCCGCCCCTATGCTGGAAATGCGTCCGCGCACGGTGATGGTCTGCTGCTGTCCATCGACAAGCTGAAATGTGGTACGGGTCTCGAACTTGCGGCCGCTTCTGTCCTCGATTTTCCCCTTCCATTGCCAGCGCGTCACTCCTTGACTGGCGGAGCTGAGGTCGATTTCGGCCTCGTACGTTCCATTTAGAAAATTCGTGAAAGGTCCCTCGAATTCCTCTTTTCCCCCCTGCGGCTCGAGGCTGAATTCGTTCTTCTTGATGTTGGTGAAATCGACATCGGATGCGGTGACGCGCATGTACATCTTGTCTCCACGCGTAAACACCCGATCGTCAGTCGAGAAATCGCTGTTCTTCGACAGAATAAAGCTGTCCTGTGCCAGCAAAGTCGCGCTCAGACCGCAGATGATAATGGCGCAGAGCAGTGAAAAGTGTCGTTTCCTTAACGCTTTATCGAGAGTCATAGTCTCCTCCGTGGGGTAACCCGTGTTGCTGTTGCTGCCGGACAACATTTTTCCCTTTTCCCTCAATCCGTTTTGCCCGGACTGCCGTAAATCTCCGGATAAAGTTCTTGCGTACATGTGGGGCAAGTTGTGTGCGAGAGCCTCAACTGCGCGTCGCTTGTGCTGAACCCGACAACTCGGGTCCACTGTCCGGTGTCACGGCGTACCTTCCCGCAATTGGCACATACAACTATCAGCGTTTGGTTAACCACCAGAGTGACTCCATTCAAGAAAACAACCGGCAAATATGGTCTCGCCGGACCAGTACACGCCCGGTTCAAGCAATGGCCGTGCCAAACGGCAGGCCGGGAGTCATCACTGTGGCTGAAATCGGGAAAAACACCATTTGCAAGCAGCACCTGACCGGCCATTCTTTGCTGGCTCGCTCCCATTGCCAGGATAGCTGTCGGCCATACAAACAGTTTCACATGTCTTTGCTGTGCAAATCGCGCCTTGCACGCGCAGATTTTGCGCACACGCCGCAAGTCTCCCTTAAAAGGGTATCATAAGACTCAGTTGAGCAGAATTTGTGCTGGCAGAAGGCGAAACCGAAACCCTGCCCGGTGTGCCAGGATGGCTTCCGCCGGATAGAAAGGCGTCCACGATACCATACCCCCAGACCGCCGCAGTAAAAAGCGCGAAGGTATTCCGCAGCTTGTGGTACTTTTCGAAGGAATTGAACCGCGCGGCAATCTGCGGCTGGGATGTTTCATCGAGGTAGGAACGGCGGGCATTGCTTCTTGCAATCTGCATGGCAACGGTGGCCACAGCGCCTGCGCCCCAAATGCCGGTTATCAACCAACCCTTCTTGCTCTCATCTTTGTATCGCTGTCCCCAACCCGGCAGGAGCATCGACCTGAACCCGGCTTCCGGGCGTTTGTCTGGCACAAGAACATAGCGTATGCAAGCGGGCGCCGCCGCACCGCTGGCGGCCGGATCCGTTGCTTCAATCTCAGAGCGTATCGAGTTGAAAAACCGGACGATCTTGGGTGAGACCATCAGCGAGTCCAACTCCAAAGCCGGGGTCAGCGTAAGTGCGGCCACAAATTGTTCCCGGGACAACTGTGGTTTGTTCTCGGAAAAATAGATCAACCCTAGCATCTTGTGGATTTCGCTCAACTGCGTAGAAGAAAATTTGTGATAGGTCTCGATCGCGGCTTTGCCCTTGATTTCCGCCTCAGCGTAGTTGAGGCTTTCATAGGCAGAACGAATCTCCGCCAACAACTGTTCTGCATAACTCTGACAAAAGGCAGTGGAGCCCATTATGTGTAGTATAGCCAACATCATGAACAACCGAATTCTCATGTAAGGCTCTCTATGTTAGCGTGACAACAAGGTACGCAAATTGAATTGCAGATCCAGCGTCTTGTCGGCTTCAGCCTGAAAGGTCGTTTCCCACGTTCCAAGGACCGGGTGTTCAAGGGTCAAAACGTGCTGCCCCGGCGGCACGATATACGGCTCCTTCTGCGGCGGCACGGTGTCGATGTACTCGTGATCAATATAGACTTTCGCCCACGGGCTTACCGTCAAAGCAACCTTTCCCACGATTGACCAGAAGGAAAAATCGAAGGTGGCATTCTCGCCCGAATCCACGTTGACGGTCCTGCTGTATGCGGGAAACCCCGGATTCCTGAGCACGACTGAGTGCTCTCCGGCACCCAGCTCCAGCGGCGCGAGCAGTGGAGTTGTGCCTACCGAATCGCCATCGACAAAGACATACGCCCAGGGCGCGCAGGTGATAGACAATTTTCCAGGCGCAACTTCCACGCTCCGGGTGACCTCGGGCGTGCTGCCGGAAATCTGACGCTGATTGGGCGCTCCGGGCCGCGGCTGCTCCTTTTCCTGTACGCGCGCCTGTTTGGGCGGCACGACGGGCCGGTCGGCCGGAGGGGTTGTCACACCGTT
>CAZTNL010000292.1:0-4791 GCA_964614885.1 uncultured Calditrichaceae bacterium
ATACCTGCTCATGCGGCCCGAGGCGGGCACTTTTGCAGATTTCCTGGTCGAAAAATACGGACTCAAGACGGTCCTCAAACTTTACCGGGTATGGCCGTCCGACGGCCTGCCTCAAGCCAATCTGCCCGAATTCACCCTGCCACAGCTGGAAGAATCGTGGCATCTTTACGTAAAAACCCTGGACGTAGACACGGCGTTTACGCGGGCACGGCAAAGCCCCGGTTACCCCACATTCCAAAAGGGATTCAGTTACGCCCACGAGGGCTATCAGATCTACAACGGCTACATGTCGCGAAAGTCAAAACAGTCGCTGGCACACCTCCGCAACCTTGGCACCGACTGGATCTCGCTGACACCTTTCGGCTACCTGGACGACAAGAATAAGCCGGAATATTTGTCCTTCTCCTTTGGCTCCGGTTCTGAGAACGACGAAAGTCTGGTAACGGCGCTCGCACACGCCCGGCAGCTTGGCATGCACGCGCTGCTCAAGCCACACGTCCTCCTCAACAGCAGGCATTTCGGCTGGCCGGGGGATGTGGAAATGAAAACCCATGGCGACTGGAAACGGTTCTTCCACTACTACGAACGCTGGATTCTCCACTATGCCGTCCTGAGTGAAATCTACGGCTTCGACATTCTTGCCGTGGGCACAGAACTGATGCACACGACCGGAAACCATGCCGAAGAGTGGCGCCACATCATCCGGCACGTGCGCCGTCTTTACCGTGGCCGGTTGGTCTACGCCGCCAACTGGTGGAAGGAATTCGAGCAAATCACTTTCTGGGACGAATTAGACTACATCGGGATGAACTGCTACCACCCGCTCTCCGGCTCCGATTCTGCCACGTTGGAGCAACTCAAGCAAGGCATGCAGAAGGTCGCGCAGGATCTGGAGAACAC
The DNA here is from genome assembly GCA_964614885.1 of uncultured Calditrichaceae bacterium. Taxonomy (GTDB): domain Bacteria; phylum Zhuqueibacterota; class Zhuqueibacteria; order Oceanimicrobiales; family Oceanimicrobiaceae; genus JAJDAG01. The sequence continues at coordinate 901 of CAZTNL010000292.1, forward strand.
AGCGAAGAAATACGACCGGCCTGTGGTCTTCACCGAAATCGGGTTTACCAGCACAGAACACAGTTGGAAACAACCGCACGACGATGGCCGCGGCAAGCCCGCCTACTTTGTAGACCAGGAAAAATGCTACCGCGCGGTGTTCGAAACCCTGTGGCAGAAGCCGTGGTTTTACGGCTTCTACTGGTGGAAATGGCCGACATACCTCGAACGCGGAGGCATGCAACACAGCAGCTTCACTCCGAACGGCAAGCCGGCCGAAAAAGTACTGGCCAGGTGGTACGCGAAAAACTGGGAACACCGGCGGTGAACACCCCGGCCGGCATCACCGCCCGCGGATGAGCCGGAACGAGATGACGGTGAGAATCTTCCTTTCCTTTTTGTCTGCAATTTGCTAATTTCCAACCGGTTCAAAAAACAGGCACCCCGTATCAAAATGTTCTTAACCGTTAAAATAACGCGTTCCGGCGTTGCCGCAGCGCTCCTTATGGCAGTCGTCTGCATGGCACAAACCGCCGGCGAAACACTCCCTGAGTATCGGGCGGTGAAATCGCCTTCATTCGACCCGGCACAGGTGGCCGAGGTTGCCGATTTTTCCCTGCGAAAAGGGGAAGCGACCTTCCAGTTTGAGAAAGGAAGATTTTATTTCACCGAACCGGTATCTGGACGGGTTGTATCTGTGGTCTTCATCGGCAGAGGACGCCTGCGTCTGCCGCTGCCAAACGACATCGAGCGCGCTCAGACCCGACGATTTCTGAAGGCGGATTCTGTCGATCAACGCTTCAGCGCGGCCTGGTTTCTCTTCAGCGACGACACCGCCGATGAGCTTCGGCGGCACCTCCAGTTTCGTCGCAGCCCCGTGCCAGACAAGGCTCCGCGGCTGGCAAGAGATCTGCCTCGCTGGCTGCTGCAGCAACGCAGTTTCAATCTTTGGGCCCGAATTGCTGCAGATATGGCCAACCGGCAGTCGGGTAAACAGGGACGATTCTTCGCGGCGCTGGAACAGAAGAAGGAACACCTCAATTTTCCGGGATACTTGCTGTACAGCGTCGACCCGGAAGCGGTGGAGAACACGGCGCTGGTGCAGTACCTGCCCAAGAGTGCCGGCGAAGATTTCTATCTCGTAAACGCATTCAACTCGCGGGCACCGCGATCTGCCCCTGACAGGGCGAATCGGGGCGGCTTTACGATCGAGCATTACAACATGAAGGTCAGGCTGCATAACAGCGGTAAGGCGCAGATCACGGCAACCCTCGATGTCGTCACCCGCGACGACTCACTGCGAGCGCTCAGTTTTGACCTGATGCAAAAGCTGAGCGTCGATTCCGTGCTCTCGTCCAAGGGCAAACGGCTCGCCTTTGTCCGGGAAAAAGATGAGTCGGGAGTCACCGTCTTTCTGCCGGAAGCGCCCGGCGCTGGCGGAAAATCAACGATATCGATCTGCTACAGCGGCGCCATTCTCGAACAGCGCGCCGGCGCTTACCGGCTGAAACGAAACCTGGACTGGTACCCGCGCAACGGCTACCTGGCGCGCGCCACCTACGACATAACCTACGCCTACCCGGATCAACTGCAGGTGGTGGCCGTGGGCGAAGAGCTTTCACGACACTCAGAGGGCGGTCTGGAAGTCGCCAGATGGCGGGTTGCTTCTCCGGTGATCGGCGTCTCTTTCAGCCTTGGTCAGTTCGATAGCAGCAAGTACAACTTCTCCGGCGTTCCGATCACGATTCTTTCGCGTGAAAACGGCCGAAAACCGGTTAGGACCGACGTGGCGAACGACATCGGCGGCGCGCTCCATTTTTTCGGCGCAATACTGCCGGACTTCCCATTCACGAGTCTGCGAGTCGTCGAGACTCCGGGACTGAACAGCAACGGTTATCCCGGAACCCTCTTCCTGACCGCCCTGTCCTTTCAAGGCTACTCCCGCGGGGTCATGACGGCTTTGCGGGCGCACGAACTGACGCATGAGTGGTGGGGCAATCTCGTAGGCTGGGACAGTTACCACGACCAGTGGCTGAGCGAAGCGTTCGCCGAGTATTGCGGCGTGATGGCGACGCAGTTTCTCCTCCGCGACGACCAGCGCTTTCGCGCCGCAATCGAAGGCTGGCGCAACGACCTGCTGGAAAAGGGGCACATCGGTGTCAGCCTCGGTTTGCGCCAGGTCGGCTTTTCCAGGAAAGATCTGGCCAACAGCGAAGGCCTGGAAGCCGGCCCCATCTGGCTGGGGCAGCGTCTGGGCGCCAAACATCCTGTTGATTACTATGTGAATGTGTACGAGAAGGGCGCCTACGTTCTGCACATGCTGCGGATCATGCTGCGCGACTTCACAACGCATGACGACCAGCGCTTTCTCGCCCTGCTGCGCGATTTCGTCACAAAATACCAGGGGAAGCGGGCAACCACCCGTGACTTCGAGCGGGTAGCCTCTTCCTGCTTCAGAGAAGATATCTCATGGTTTTTCCGGCAGTGGTTGTACGAAACCAGCGTGCCGACCTACGTGTACGACTACGGCGTTGAGACCCGGGGCCGGAATTACCTGGTATCCCTGAATGTCGAGCAGCGCGAGGTTACACCCAACTTTCGTGCCTGGATCCCTGTGACAATTCGCTTCGAGGATGGCAAATCGAAGACGACGCGCGTGGATATGAGCGGTCGGCAAAAAACATTTCTCCTGGGTCCCCACAAGGTGCGGCCGGAACGCCTTGTGTTTAACGACTACTACGGTGTCCTGGCCCGGGTCCGCCAGCGCTAAATCAAATAAGGTCGAAACCATGAAACATACCCTCTATAATTTGCTTGCCACCCTTGCCCTCCTCGCCGGATACGCTTTGCAGGTCGGTTGCACCCACTCTGACGGCAGCGCCGAAATTGTCATCTACTCACCGCACGGCAAAGAGCTGCTTTCGGATTTCTGCGCGCGCTTTGAAGCCGCGAATCCCGACGTCAGGGTACACTGGCTCGATATGGGCTCGCAGGATGTTCTGGACCGGATTCGTTCCGAACGCGCAAACCCACAGGCGGATCTCTGGTGGGGCGCTCCGTCCTCGTTCTTTATGAACGCAGCGGAGGAGGGCTTGCTGCAACCGTACCGCCCGACCTGGGCAGAAAAGACAGACCCGGCCCGGCGCGATGCGAACGACCGCTGGTACGGCACCTTCCTGACACCGGAGGTCATCGCTTTTAACTCCCAGGTTCTGAGCCGGGAAAGCGCGCCGCAGGACTGGGATGATCTGCTGGCGCCACGGTGGCGGGGCAAGATCGTTATCCGCAACCCACTGGCCTCCGGCACCATGCGCGCCATCTACTCGGCTATGATTTGGCGCTTCTACAAAGATAGCGGCTCTGCGGACGCCGGCTACGACTGGCTGTACCGCCTGGACGCCAACACCAAATCCTATCCGGCCAACCCGACCCTCATGTATCTGGCTCTGGCGCGGCGTGAGGCACTGGTCACGTTGTGGAACATGCCGGACATCGAACTGCAAAAACAACAATACGACTATCCTTTCGACTACATCATCCCTGCGAGCGGAACCCCCATACTCGTAGAAGGACTCGCGGTTGTGGCTAACTGCAAGCATCCAGCGCTGGCAAAAAAATTCTATGAGTTCATCACCACGCCGGAGAGCTTCAGAGTTCAGGCCGAGAAGTATTACCGTATTCCTGCCCGTACAGACATCGATAAGGAGACTTTGCCGGCCTGGATCTCATCGCGAAAGATAGCGCAAATGCCGATCGACTGGCAGGTTTTTTCTGCGAAATCAAAAGCGTGGATGCGGTACTGGGATGAGCAGATTAAGGGGCGTGGCGGAAAGCGGTAGCTCAGTCCGCCACGATTCTCACCTCTATTTCAGCAAATATAGTCTTATTCGGGAACAATTCTATATTGTCTAT
>CAZTNL010000293.1:0-4790 GCA_964614885.1 uncultured Calditrichaceae bacterium
TAGCAAATCGCAAAAGAAGAATTCAGTTGGAGGCATGTGAAATGTTTGGGACAAGCCAGAACTATCGACTCGCTGTAAGACAGGTTTTTTCTCTGGTGGGGCTCTTGGCTTTATTACTGTGGAGTGCTGGATGTGGTGCCTCTCGCCAGGAAGCAAAACCAGACGACGAATCAGTGAGTATCGATAAACTGCTCGGAGATGAGGACATCTCGACCCAGAATCGCAACGCCGACGAGGCCGAGGTGCTCAGTCTTCTGGGCATTAGCCCGGCAGAAACGAAAAGCCAGCCTCAGATGGCGGCAGCTGTCCAGCCGGTCGCCAGTGAAGACAGTGAGGCCGAGTTGAACCAGCTCCGGGACGACCTGATGAAGAAAGATCAGGAGATCTCTGAATTGCGTGCGCAACTTACCAAGAAGCAGGTGCAGATTTCCGACCTCGAGGCGACTAAAAACAGCTCGCCGGCGAAATTTGTGCCGCCGGCCGGCGCGCCGGCCGAACCGACGCACGAATTCAAACTCGCCTACGAAAAAGGGCTGCGCCAGTTCAAAGCGAGAGACTATGACTCCGCACTGGCGACGTTTCAGTCTCTTATGCAGGGCGACCCGGGCACGACGCTGTCAGATAACTGCCAGTACTGGATCGGTGAGTGCTATTACGCGCGTGGTGACTACAATCAGGCGATTTCCGAGTTCGAGCGCGTCTTTTCTTTCGAAAATTCGAACAAGAGCGACGATGCGCAGTTAAAACTGGGACTCTGCTATCTCAAACTTGGAGACAAGAGTCAGGCGAGAGTGGAATTTCAGAGGTTGCTCTCGGAGTTTCCAAACAGTGAATATCGTGGACTGGCCAGCAGGTATGAGGCCCGACTATAAGGAACCCGACAGAGAACGAGCTGCCAAGAAATGGGTGGGTTTCCCCACCCATTTTGGTTTGGACCCCAGCCGTGCCGGCCTTTTGCTTGACTTTCTTGTACGAAAATGATAAGTTTACGAACCACTAGTGCACGTCTTTAGTGCCGATTCAATGCCGGAGCTACGCAAAGATCCCATCGTGGGCCGGTGGGTGATAATATCAACCAAACGTGGCCAGAAGCCCACCGACTGGTCGGCTGAGCCCAGAAATAAGGTGACTGCGGCCTGTCCTTTTTGCCCCGGCAATGAAAGTGAAACACCGCCGGAAATCATGGCCGTACGCGCGGATGGCCTCGAGGCAAACTCTCCCGGGTGGGAAGTCAGAGTTGTGCCAAACAAATATCCGGCACTGCAAATCGAGGGTGACCTGGATGCCAGGGGTAACGGCATTTACGATATGATGAACGGGATTGGCGCACACGAAGTGATTCTGGAAACGCCCCGGCATGCGGCGGATTTCGCCGATCTGAGCGAAGAGCAGGTATTGAAAGTCCTTCAGGTTTACCGGGACCGAACCCTGGACCTCAGAAACGACAGGCGTTTTAAGTATATCCTGATTTTCAAGAATCACGGGCAGGATGCCGGGGCATCGTTGCAGCACTCGCACTCGCAGTTGATAGCGACACCGATCATTCCGAAGCGCGTGGCAGAGGAACTCGCCGGCAGCCGGAGGTTCTATGAGAGCAGAGAGCGCTGTATTTTTTGTGATATCGTGCGGCAGGAGTTGAAATCGGATAAGCGACTTGTCATGCAAACTGAACATTTTGTGGCCATCGAGCCGTTCGCTCCTAGATTTCCCTACGAAACATGGATCTTGCCGAAGGGCCACTTTTCGCACTATGAGACGATGACGGAGGAATCATATCGTGAAGTCGCTGCTGTGTTGTGCGAAACTATGGGATATATCGATCGCGCCCTCGGAGCACCGCCCTTCAACTTCATACTGCACTCGGCACCCGTTCAGGAGGGCAATCTTGACGACTATCACTGGCATTTCGAGATCATTCCAAAACTGACGAAGGTAGCGGGGTTCGAGTGGGGCTCGGGGTTCTATATCAACCCGGTTCCTCCTGAAGTGGCGGCAGAAGAGCTTCGCCAATGCCGTGAACTACCTGTATGAGATTTTTTTGAGAACATTATGAAAGCAAAGATGAAAATATTCTATCTAACACCAGAAGTATCTCCATTTACAGAAAGTACAGATCTATCCGACTCCTCGAGCGCATTCTCCAAGTATCTCAAAGGCCAGGGGCATGACATTCGGGTCATGATGCCGAACTATCGCAGCGTCAACGAGCGTAAATATGTGCTTCGCGATGTCATTCGCCTGCAGGGGCTGAAGATTGATCTTGGCGAAGAAACCTTCGAGGCCAGCGGCAAATCAGCATTTGTGCCCAATTCGAAGGTCCAGATCTATTTTGTGAACAACCGCAGTCTATTCAACGGCGATGATGCTTTTCGTGACCAGAGCGAAGGAGACAAGTATGGCGATAACGCCAAGCGCTTCGTCTTCTTTGCCATTGCTTGCCTGGAAACTTTAAAGTTGTTGTATTGGCAACCCGATATCATTCATTGTAATGAGTGGCAGACAGCCCTCGTTCCGTTGCTCCTCAAAACCAAATATCGGGATGACCCGTTTTTCCAACAGACAAAGACGCTGTTTACGGTGCACGATATGACGAGGCAGGGGCTTTTCGGAGCGAACACCGTACGGCTTGCAGGCGTGGACACACAGGCATTTGCTTCGGTAGGCGACATCATCAAAGATGAAACCTTCAATTTTCTCAACGCCGGTATCGAATTTGCCGACTCCGTAAGTTTAGCGCCCGGAGGGCTGAGCAAACAACTCGAAGCAAAGGCCCGGAAACAGCCGGCCGGCTTCCCCGCAATTGACTACGGCATTGACTCGCAGACCTGGAACCCGGAAACCGACAAGCTGATCGCCGCCAACTACACCCGGGATGACCTGACCGGCAAGGCGGAAAACCGGCGCGAACTGCTGACCTCCTTCGGATTGGACGAAGGTGAGGATGCGCCGATTCTGGGTATTCTGCTGACCCCGGAAGACGATGAGACCATCAAGCTGGTTGCGGATGTCGTCTCTGGGCTGCTCGCCGAGGGCATTCGCATAGCGGTTGTCGGAAAGCCAGGCGACGAGGCCCAAAAAATATTCGGGGAGTTTCTGAAAACACAACCGCAGAAATTTGCCATGAAGGAGCAGCCAGATCCGAAGCTGGCACACATTGTGGCGGCCGGCAGCGATTTCCTGTTGGTCTCGTCCGCCTCAAGCTTCTTCGGACTCAGCCAGCTCTATGGGCAGGCGTACGGGGCCATCCCGATCGTTTTTTCCGAGTGGGAAAGCGACTTTATAGCGAACTTCGATGAGAAAACGGGCAAAGGAACTGGGTTCTCGTGTAAGAAACTAGATTCAAAGCACGTGATGGCTACGGTTCAGAGTGCGCTTTCGGTCTACCAGAAAAAGGATGTATGGGAGACATTGACGAAAAATGCCATGGGACAGGATTTTTCCTGGGATGCTCCGGGGCAAGAGTATGTGAAGCTCTACGGGCAGTTGATCAATCACAAGACGTCGCGAAAGCGTTAGCCCGTGTCACCTTACCGCGCCTGATCCGGGCCGGTGGCCACCCTTCCTTGCTGGACTGGGTTTGGCCCTTCCGGTGCCCCGCGTCATGTATCAAAAGTGCACATTGTTTCGGTCTAACACATGGCATGACACCGAGTTTTGCCGGAGGCAGGTTTGCGTTTGAGCCTGAACCGCCTTCGAGATGCCCCTTAACGCGCGTGCGGCTGCCCTGTTTTTCCGCTGCGCGGGTGGCACAAAATTTGTTTTCACGAACGGCTTGATATTCCTGAACACAAGGTTGAGCTGATTGGACATTGAAGGCATCGAAATAACTGAGGGCAAGGTCGGCGCACGGCGCGACATTGCCCTCCTGGCGGTCAAAGGGTTCGTTGATACGATGACGTGCTCGATTCTGCTTAACAAGATCACCGCTAATCTGAACGCCAATCGCCTGCATATCATTGTTGACATGTCACAGGTCAACTATGTCAGCAGCGCCGGCTGGGGGGTTTTTGTTGGTGAAATAAAGGGCATTCGCGAGCGTGGCGGCGACTTGAAAATTGTGCAGATGACGCCTGAAGTCTACGATGTCTTCGAAATGCTGGAGTTCAACCGGATTTTGAATTACTACGAATCGCTCGAAGAGGCCATCGACGACTTCGACATATCAATCGGGCTGGATATTACGCGCAGCAGCAGTCGGCGCTACGATCCGGCATCAGAGTCGGCCGGGCATGGCGTGGCAGTGGCTGCTCCGGTTCTTCCGGCCGCTCGGGTCTCGAATCAAGCGGGTTCGGCGCACGCCGTGAGGAAGCCGCGTTCGATTGAGCCGCACCTTCTGCCGCTGACGGAAAAAGTGAAACTTGCGGTGGTCGACGATCCGAGGCGAGGCGTTTTCGGAATCAAGCGGGCGCTCAAGGCTAGGAAATATGGCAACACTTCAGTCAATCTGTTCAAGTTGCACAGCCTCATGCGCAAACTGAACCTGGACACCAAAGAAAAACGATACCGCTTCTACCGTTCGCGCTGAGCGCGGACATGGACATCAAACGAAAGAGATCCGATATGAACCGAACACTCAATCAGGGACGGTTGACTCGCTCAGGCCTTGTTTTCCTGGCCATGTTATGTTTGCTCCTGCCATTTGCCAAACAGCTCGACGCTGCGCCGCAGTCGTTTAGCAAACGGTTCAACAAAGGAGATGCGTTGCGGCTGACCATCTGGCAGCCCTGGCAAGTCGGAGAGAAGAAAAATCAAGGTGTCGATTTCAACGGCGATTATCTAATCGACAATCG
>CAZTNL010000294.1:0-4765 GCA_964614885.1 uncultured Calditrichaceae bacterium
GGGGGGGGGGGGGGGGGCCCGGCTGCTGTGCCTTTCCGTGCTCGGCGTCGCAGGGTTTCTGGCCGGCCTCTGGCTTGCCGGTCGGCCGTTTTACCGGTGCCTGTTCGAACCATCGTCTCCGGATAATGTGACCCTCGCTCTCAAAGTCGGGCAACACTTCGAAGGGATTCGAGATCGACTCGCCGACGCGCTCGAGGTGTACGGGAAGCACACGAACAATCGCGAGGGATACTCGCTGGAATTGGCCGACGCATCCCTGGAAGAGATTTACACAGAGACAGAGGCCCTCGATTTTCGGGAAGTGGCCGAAACCCGTTCTGCCCAACAGGGCGGGCGCCTGGCGCTTGCCGGGGCGACGTTTTCGCTGCTGATTTTCTTCCTCTTCAGCAATCATTTGGGACCGGCCATGTTCCGGCTGACCCACCCACTGCGCGAGTTTTCCTCGAACCCTCCCGTAGCGCTTGTCGTCAAGCCCGGAGATGCCGAGGTGATCAAGGGCGAGGCGGTTGAGCTGCTCGTGCAGGTCCAGGGAGAGCTTCGGCGGCACCCGGTGATTCGCATCAAAACCGACGAGGCGGATGATTTCGACCTGTTGAAGATGACGCGGGCCGGGGATGGCAGCTTTTCCCACCAGCTGACCAACCTTCGCCGGGACCGAATTTACTACGTAGAGGCCGGCAAGCAGCAGAGCGAGCGCTTCCGGCTGTCGGTCATCGAGCGCCCACTGGTTCGAAATCTGCACGTTACGCTCCGGTTCCCGGGCTATTCGCGGCTGGGGAAGCAGCTGCTCGACGAGAACGTCGGCGACATCACCGCGCTGACGGGTAGCCGCGCTGCGCTCGACATCGAGACCAATAAACAAATCGCATCGGCCAAACTCGTATTCGATAGTGGTGAAGAGGTTCCATTCAAGGTCGCCGGGCGGAAACTGACGGGCAGCTTTCCGGTCCGGCGCTCGGGAAGCTACCACATTGCGCTCCTGGATCCGAAGGGCCTGGAAAATGCTGAACCCATCGAATACCGGGTCTCGGCCACAGCCGATCAGGCGCCTGCGGTCCAGATCACTTTTCCTGGAAAGGATGTGGATCTGAGCAAAGAGTTGGTGCTGCCTTTGAGCGTCGACGCCGAAGATGATTTCGGCATCTCGCGCATGCGACTCGGGTACAGCATTCTTCAGCAAAATCTGGTCGAAACCGAAATTGCGTTCATCGACCTGCCGCTGCCGAAAAATGTTGCCGACCGGCAGTTGCTGAACTACAAATGGGAGCTTGCCGACCTTGGGCTGCGGCCCGACGAGGTGGTCACCTACTTCGCCCAGGTTTTCGATAACGATGCCGTGAATGGCCCGAAAAGTGCCCGGAGCGCATCCTTCCGCGCCCGCTTTCCCTCTATCAACGAATTGTATGAGGCCGTCGAACAGACGCACGAAGAGGCTTTCGAAGCTCTGGACGAAATGGTGGAGGAGAGCCGGACTCTGAAGCAGACGATAGACGATGTCGTGCAGAAAATGAAACGGGATCCGGAGCTGAACTGGGAGGAGAAACAGAAGGTACAGGAAAACGCCCAGGAGCAACTTGCGGTACAGGAGCATCTGGAAGAGTTACAGCAGAAGCTCGACAGCATGGTGGACCGGATGGAAGAGAATGACCTCGTATCACCGGAAACGTTGGAAAAATACCGCGAGCTCCAGTCTCTGATTCAGGAAATGCTCACCGAAGAAATGCGGCAGGCGCTCGAAAAGATGCAGGAATCCATGCCGGAAATGGATCCGAAGGAGCTGCAGAAGTCGATGCAGGAGCTGCAGGCCAAACAGGAAGATTTTCTCAAGAGCATGGAGCGGACGTTGAACCTCCTGAAAAAATTGCAGGCCGAGCAAAAGCTCGACGAAATGGTGCGCCGGGCGCAAGACCTGCAAAGACGGCAGGAAGCGCTCAATCAGGAGGCGTCAGAGAATTCGGGGGCACAAAAGCGGCAGAAGTATGCTCAGGAACAAAAAGGTCTGCAAAAAGGGGCTGAAGATCTGGAGAAGTCTTTGGAGGAGTTGTCCCGGCAGATGAGCGAACTGGCGGACATGCCGAACGACCTGGTAGACCAGGCGCGGAAAGAAATGGGGCAAAACGGTATAACGCAGAAAATGCAGCAGGCTGCGCAACAGTTCCAATCCGGACAAACGCAATCGGCGCAGGCCAGTGGGCAGCAGGCGGAGAAAGGGCTGCGACAGGCCGTGCAGACGCTGCAGCAGGCACAGCAGCAGATGAGCCAGGAACAAAAGAAAAAGATCATGCAGGCGCTCAAACGCTCATCCCACGATCTGCTCGACTTGTCCAAGAAGCAGGAACATTTAATGGACGAAGTGAAGACTGCCGACCGGAACACGCCGGGCATACGGCAAATGGCCGACGGACAGCAAAACATCATGTCGGGCCTCGGCAGAGTCACCAACGGTCTGTACGAGCTTTCGCAAAACACGTTTTTCGTGACTCCGGAAATCGGGGAAGCTCTCAGCAAGGCCATGGACGGGATGCGTGAAGCGCTCGACGGCCTGGAAAATCGCAATCCGGGCCAGTCGGGCACGAGCCAGGCGCGGGCCATGTCCGGCCTGAACCAGGCCGCGGCAGAGATCCGGAAGTCGATGCAGGGGCTCAGCGGCGCCTCGTCCGGAATCGGGTTTCAGGAAATGATGCAGCGCCTCATGGGCATGTCCAAGGGACAGCAGGGCATCAATCAGCAGACGCAGGGCCTGGGACAACAGCAGGGGGGCCTCAGCCCGCAGCAACAAGCCGCCATGCAACGGCTGGCGGCGCAGCAAAATGCGCTGCGCAAGTCGCTGGAAAAGCTGATGCAGGAAGCGGGGCGTCGATCTGACGTACTGGGCGATCTCGGTCGGGTTGCCAAAGAGATGGAAGACGTCGTAAAGGATTTGCACCGGAACAATGCCGGCAAAAGAACGATTGAACGCCAGAAACGCATCCTGTCGCGTCTGCTCGATGCCCAGCGGTCGATGCAAACCAGGGATTTTAGCAACAAACGCCAGGCACAGACGGCGAAGCTGTACGAGACCGAAAGTCCGCCGCCCATTTCAGAACAGCCGGGAATGCAGAAGGAACGTCTGCGCAATGAGTTGCTGAAAGCCCTGAAAGAGGGATATTCCAAGGACTATAAAGAGCTCATCCAGAAATATTTCGAAGCCCTTACCAATGAAAAGAACAAAGCAGGGTCCGGGGAGTAGCGCCACATGAAGTTTGCGAAGTGTCTTTGGATCTGTTTGCTTTGCGTGGGCGCGCCGGTGCTGCATTTCGGCGCTGCCCTGAGCCAGCCCATGCCTCCTCCGGGCGGCCGGACCGTGTCGCAGGACCGCATGCGTCTGGCTCAGGACTACGAGCGCCGCGGCAGCTATGTTCAGGCGCTGAGCATCTACCGCGACCTGCACCGCGCCGTACCGTCAAATCAGCTCTATTACGAGGGGGTCAAGCGCAACATGCTTCGTCTGAAACGCTTCGACGAGCTGATACGCGTCATCGAAGCACAGATGGCCCTTTCGAGCAATGTGCGCTATCACGCCGACCTCGGCAACGTTTACTACCAGGCGGGCCGGCGCGAGGAAGCGTTTGCGGCCTGGCAGGAGGCACTCGCAACGTTCGCCCGGCAGAAGACGGCATATTCGTACGTCGCCAACGCCATGGTCGCCAACCGGCTCTACGACAAAGCGATCGACGTCTACGTCCGCGGCCGGCAATTTTTCAAGAAGGACGACCTGTTCATTTTCGAGCTGGCCAATATCTATGCGCTGCGGCTGAAGTTCGAGGAAGCCACGCTGGAATACCTGAAACATCTCGAGCGCTATCCGAATCAGTTTGGCTACATCGAGGGGCGGATAGTGAATTACACAAAAGATCCCGAGCAGGCAACCCGTGTTGCCCGTGTACTGGCCGGCTACCTGCAGCAGCACGAGCAAAACTATCTGGTGCGAAAAATGCTCGCGGATCTTTACCTGCGCAATGAAAAATATGCCAGGGCGCTGCAGCAATTTCGTTTGCTGGAACGGCAGCCGGCGCCGTTGCCGCAGTTGAAGAATTCCGAGGGGCGTGAACTGTTTTTTTTCGCGGACAAAGCTCTGCAGGCGGGAAAGTTCGAGTTTGCTGAAGAGGCGTTCAACATGATTGTGCTAAACTACCCCAAGTCGGCGTACAGGTCGCGGGCGCTGTTCGGCCTGGCGGTGTCGAAGCAGAAACGCGGATTGGCTACAGAGGCCTTGCGGCAATTCGAAGCTCTGGTGCAGCAGGAACCGAGTTCTTCCTGGGCTCAGGCCGCCCAGTTTCAAATCGGCGAAATCTACTTTTCCGACCTTTTCGATCTTGACAGCGCAGAGCGCGCCTACCGCGACCTCATCCGAAAATTTCCACGGAGCCGGGATCTTCACCGCGCCTACTTCCGGGTTGGCGACTGCATTGCCGAAAAGGGAGAGCTGGCGGCGGCGGTCAAATGGTACCGCCGTTCGCTGAGCCTGGTTCGTGCGGGCTCGGCGCGCGTGAACGAAGGCAAGTTCAAGATCGCTTACTTCCAGTTTCTCCAGGGTGAGTACGACGACGCGCTCAAAACGTTGGGCGAAATCACCGACAGGCTTGGCGACAACGGTGTCGACCAGGCGTTCGCGAACGATGCGCTGGAGCTCATTTTTCTGATCGAGGAAAACCGCGGAGGCAAGGATGAGGCGCTGCGCCTCTATTCGTCCGCGGAAAAGTACGAACTCACGAAGAACCACGCC
>CAZTNL010000295.1:0-2841 GCA_964614885.1 uncultured Calditrichaceae bacterium
CGTGCTGGCGTTTCAGCGCGACCTCGCCGGGCTGGGACAGCAGGGCCGGGTTCTCGGCATGATTTTTTCAGAATTTGGGCGCCGCGTCGCCGAGAACGGCAGCCGGGGCACCGACCACGGCAAGGCCGCTCCCGTGTTCCTGTTCGGCCAGCCGGTGCGGCCCGGGGTGCATGGCCGGCACCCGAGTCTCGAAGCCCTTGCCGAAGGCGATCTGGAATTTTCGGTCGATTTCCGTTCGGTTTACGCCACGGTGCTCGAAGACTGGCTCGGTACTGACTCGCGTGCTGTGCTCGGAAAGCAGTTTAATAAAGTGGCGGTTCTTTGAGTCGCGACCAGGGAAGTCGTTACGGCAAGAACGAATGCGGAATCGGATTTGAAGAGAATCGTTAAAACCCTCCTCCTGATGCTGGCCTGCCCCCTCGGCATTGTGCTGCGGCAAACACCACTGTTCAGTCAAAGTGCGAACCTGCTTGCGGAAAAAGCCGGCAGCGACTCGGTCGCCCAGGATTTTTCGGACGAGGAAACTTATTACCATATCGGGTTGCTGCGCCTGCAGCGCTGGTTCCGGAAAAACGCAAACCTGATCTCCGACCCGGCCATTTCCACGGAGATTGCCCGCCAACTGCGAGAAGCTGCCAATCTGGCTGCAGCCGGCGATTTCTACATGGCCAACATTCTGCTGGAAACCGTCTGGGAGCTGGTTGAAGCGACTCAGGAACCCGGTGTCCGGGATTCAGTGGTGACTGCCGATCCAATCGCTTCCGACGGAGCCGGAGATGTTCCTCAGGAAAAAATCCACTGGAGCAAGGCAGTTTTGTCCGGCGTGGACCTCTGGCAGCAGCGCTTCAGCTTTACCTTTGAGGAGAGCGATAGTACCTACCGGCAGGGCAGCGGCAACCCATTCAGCGGGGCCCGCCTGAATTTTACTGCCGGCAGGGGCCGGAGCGTTCTTGACGGAATGGCATTTTTCAAATACAGTCGGGATTATCTGTCTGGCGAGGCCGAACTGAGGTACCGCGGGAAGATAGGGAAATCGTCCAGGTGGCGCCTGGAAAACCGCTTCGAGGGAACCTCTTTCGGCGGCGACTTTTCTCTGAAATACTGGCAGAATCAGTCGACTCTGGCGCTGGTTCCACGCTGGGGGCCTCTGGGACTGGAGCTGCGTGACGAGTTTGGCCTGCGCCGCTATGGGAGCCTGGACAGTACCTACGCCAGCTATTTGGAAAACAAGGCTTACGTGACCCTGAAATTCTATCTGGGCCTTGCTTCTTCCCTCGATTTGAGCTTTCGCAATGTGGTTCGTCACCACCCGGATTTCGATGTTAACGATTACCATGAGAACCGGCTGCAATTGTCCTGGACTCAGTCCGCCGGGCGACATCTGAACTTTTCGATGGAGCACGAGCTTCGGTTTCGCAACTATACGAATGCCCCGGTCGATTATTACCTGCAGGATTTTTCCGAGTATTACGCGTGGGGATCGGCGGATCTCTCCTTCTCGCAGCGCGTGGGCGCTGAAGTCAAGGGCACGATAACGAAGCGGTTGTACGAATTGTTCAGCGCTGCCAGTCTGCCGGACTATTTTTCATGGGAGGTGGAGCCGCAGCTCTACTCGAGGTTCGGGACGGGTTGGCGGCTGGGCCTGGGTTTTCATTACGAGCGGGAAACCCACGAGGACATCGTCAAACATCTGACCGCGGTCGACGCAGCGTCGGCATTGGGCGTCACGTTCGAGGATTTTTACGCCATCGGCCCGGCTCTCAGCCTCGAGTTCTTAAAAGTGGGCAGCGTCGTGGCCAGTTTGCACGAGTCGTTCCTCTTTCGCCGTTATCCGCGCACATCGACGCGAAGCGTGAGCGATTTCAATCTCTATTCAGACAGCAACATCAACAATTTGCTGCTCTTTATCAGCTGGGACATCAGCCGGAACTGGCAGCTGAGCGTGCTCGCCAATGCGGACGACGACCGCAGCCGCAAGGACAGTTCCGGTGACTCGCAGAATACCCTGTTCGGCATTGAAGTAACCTACTCTTTCTAGTCTGACCCGGTGACAGACGGGGTTGGGTGCAACAATCCCGGCCTTCGTGCGTCTGATGTTGTAGTATCGAAAACCACCGTAAGCAACCAATCGAGGATACTATGCTTGGCCAAAGACGACATCTGATCATCGGCCTTCTTCTGATCGCGGTAGGCGCCGTGTCTCTGCTTGGTAACCTGCATTTTCTGGACGGGATTTCGGACTATCTGTTTGCTTTGATGTTCGCTGCTGTCGGGCTCGTTTTCTCAGACATGTATCGGGACGGCCGCCAAATGCGCCACCTGGTCGGATCGGCATCTTTCATGTTAGTCGCGTTCATCATCGTCCTCGATGCCCTTCCCGGCGTGGACGAGGACATGACCGCGGTCGTTCTTTTCTGGGGATTTGCGGCTGTCGGTGTCTACGCGTTTTCACAAAACCGGACGAAGTGGGGGTTAGCTCTTGGCAGCGGCATTGCCTTCAGCATCGGCACCGTCGTGTTGGCGGACATGCTGTGGCCCTATTCCGACGATATGCAGGGCGCGGCTTTTATGCTCGGCCTGAGCTTGACGTTTTGGTATCTCTATACCCTTAGAAATGAACAGAACCGTCTGGCGTGGGCGAGAATCCCTGCTTTTATCAACGCGGTCCTGTTTCTGACCATCCTTACGGCCAGTTCGGATCTACCCGAACTCGCGTTGCCCCTTGTGCTCATAGCCACAGGCATCGGCATGCTTATTCGCTCAAACCGCCGCAATCTGCCCGAGTCGCACTCTCCCGAAGCCGGAGCCTGAAGCTCCCGGCATACCCCGGCGCCGCCTTTG
>CAZTNL010000295.1:2941-4750 GCA_964614885.1 uncultured Calditrichaceae bacterium
GGCTGAACTAGCGTGCAAGCGGTCGTGTTCTCCCTCGGTTTCCTTCTTAACGAATCCTTGACATTTGGGCGTTTTTTTTATACCATGCTTAGCCCATTTTACAACTACAGACAAGGCCCTTCTATATGAGCGATAAACGACTCCTGGTACTGACCGTTTTTGGCAACAACCAACCTTATGTTATAGCCGACGTCTGCGGCGTTGTCACCGATTCGAAACTGAATATCGTTGCCGTGGAGCAGAACGCGTTGCACGGGCTGTTTATCATGTTTATGATTATGGAGCCGGCAACGGCCGACGACACTCCGGAAGATGCCTATATTCGGCTGCGAAAGAACGCGAAGCAGCTTCCTCTTGACGTTAATGTCGACCTCGTCGAGCAGACTGTGGCGTTGCGTGACGTGGAGAAAAACCTGCAGGTGTTCACCATAATCGGGCGCGACAAGATCGGGATTCTCAAGGCGATCAGCAATGCGCTGGCAAATTTCAGAGTCAACATCGAGCGTATGCACCACCTGGCGCACGGCGAACTCGTCGCCCTTGAAATGCTTGTGGATGCCTCAGAGCTGCGCGACCTGACGATCCTCAAGCAAGTCATCCAGAATACCTGTGATGAGGTGGGCTTCGATACGATCATTCAGCCGGACTCACCGTTCAGACAACGCCGGCGGCTCGTTATTTTCGATATGGACAGCACGATCATCGAGGGGGAGGTTATCGACGAGCTGGCCAAAGCCGCCAGGGTCGGCGACAAGGTTTCCGCAATCACCAGCAGAGCCATGGCCGGAGAACTCGATTTCAAAGATTCGCTGCGGGAGCGCGTGGCTCTGCTCGAGGGACTTCCTGTGGAGGTGTTGGATGAAGTGGCATCAAGCCTGCGGCTGACGGCGGGCACCTACGATCTGGTGCTGGCTCTGAAGGCGATGGGGTTTAAGCTGGCGCTCATTTCCGGCGGGTTTACCTATTTCGCCGACCGCCTGAAAGAGCAGCTTGGGTTCGATTACACCTTTGCCAACGACCTGGAGATTGAAGACGGCCGGCTGACCGGAAAAGTGCGGGGCCGCATTATCGACAAGGAGGGCAAGGGGCGTATCGTCAAGGAACTGGCGCGCAAAGAAGGCCTTTCGCGGGAAGAGATCGTGGCCGTAGGCGATGGGGCCAACGATGAGATTATGCTGAAAAATTCCGGACTCGGAATCGCCTTCAACGCGCATGCACTGCTCAAGCGCGTGGCCAACGGGCAGCTGACCTACTCGAATATTCTCGGGTTGCAGTACTGCCTTGGCGCGACTGATCATGCCGTGCGGCGCTTGAAAGCAGCCAAAGGTTAGCTGAATTATCCGATGAGCCGTGTCGACAAAAACGCCGGCAAACAGCGGAAGCTGGCTGCCCTGCCGCAGGTCAGCAAGGTGCTGGGTGATCCGCGGTTGTCCCCCTTTCTTTCCGTGTTTTCACACGACTATGTGGTGTTTTGCGTCCAGCAGGAAATCGACGCCTGCCGGAAGCAACTCCTCGAAACCGACGAAGAACAGGCCGCAGACGGTCTTGCGAATCGCCTGGCCGAAAGGATAGTGGCGCGGCTCGACCGGTCAAAAGCGCCGAGCCTGAAACGGGTGATCAACGCGACCGGCATCATTCTGCACACGGGACTCGGTCGTGCGCCTTTCTCCGCGGCGGCACGGGAAAATCTCATGAATATCGCTGCCGGTTACAGCAATATTGAAGTCGATTTGGACAGCGGCAAGCGGGGAGACCGGGGGGCGCACGTGGAGGCGCTGCTCTGTTTTCTGACCGGCGCCGAAGCCGCCT
>CAZTNL010000296.1:0-4726 GCA_964614885.1 uncultured Calditrichaceae bacterium
TCGTATTTGGCTTTGATGCCGTCGATGTACTCTTTCCAGCCCGACGTGTGTTCTTTCATGAAGTCCCAGGCGATGACGTCGGGGTGCTCGGTGAGCAAGACATAGGCGATGTTGTTGAGAAAGGTGATGTCCGAGTTTGGTTTGATCTGTGCATGGTAGGCGTTGTTCGGATTGACGTCCTCAAAGCCCTGCACCGTACCCGTCCGTCTCGGATCGACGACCATGGATGGGATGCCCGACCGTTTCTTGTAGTCGGCGACTCGCCAGAAAATGATGGGGTGCGCTTCGCGGGGATTATGCCCCCAAAACGAAATGAAATCGCACATTTCTGTATCCTCGTAGCAAGTTGGCGGTGCGTCGGAGCCGAGGGTTTTGAAATAGGCGGTAACCGCGCTCGTCATGCACATTCTGGCATTGGCTTCCATTGTGTTGGACCCGACGACGGCTTTCATGAACTTATTCTCGAGATACTGACCTTCGAATGTGAGCTGCCCTGAGCCATAGAGGCCGATGCAATTCCCGCCGTATTTCTTCACCAGATGCGCGACTTTGTAGGCGGTCATCTCGCTGGCCTCTTCGTAAGCCACTTCCTCCCACAGTTCGTCATCGAAGGAGCCTTTGGTTTTAGAAGAGAATTCGAGGTCACCGTGTCCCGGTTTTTGCCATTCCGCCCATGTGTCTTTTCGCACCAGTACTTTGGTGAGCCGGTCGATATAGATCGGTTCGTTGGCGGTGAGGCCTTTGATGCACTGCATGCCGCGGTTTGTGGGGTGGTTCTTGTCCGGAACCATGCCGACGATCTTGCCATTTTCTACCTGAATCATCGTGCCGCATCCAACGCCGCAGTAGGGGCAGGCAGACAGAAAATTGTTGGCCTGCGCGGGCCCTGCGTTGCGAACCATCTTGACTTCATTTTCGCGTCCTTTGCAGCCTACTACGCCGGCGGCGGTAATCGCCGACATCGACGCCGTTGCCTGCAGGAATTTACGGCGCGTCAGGGCCCATTGCCTGGTGTCTTTCTTGTCGTTTGTTGAATCCATGATTTTGCTCCTTACGAATCGGTGGTTTGCAACTCTTTAATGGTCAGTCCCGCAATGTGAGATGTTGTGTTTGCCAGGAACGAATATAGGAAACGATGTCGTTGATCTGTTCCGCACTCAGTTCACCGTAGCCCTGGGCCCCTTTTGCCCACGAACGCATGGCGGTGCCGGTGCGCCCGAGGGCGATGGTTGCCTTCAGGAATCCGTCGGTAGCCGCGCTGAGAAACTCCTGGTTGTTGAGCGCAGGACCGTGTTTGCCTTCACCATTCTTGCCATGGCATCCTGCGCACATGCCTTCGAACAACGTCTTTCCGTTCGAGGGTGTGCCCTGGCTAATATTGGTGAAGACGGCCGGTGGAGGCGCATGTTGCTGGCTGCGGATGTAGGCGACAATGTCGCGAATATCCTGCTCCCGCAGTTGTTCGATTCCCTGAAATTCTCTGCTCCAGCTGCGCATGGCAGTCTGTTGCCTGCCTCTCGCAATGGAGTGGCGGATGAACTCATCGCTGGCGGCGTCGAGAAAGTCTCTGTTCAGAATAGCCGGCCCTACGGACCCCTGTCCATACTTGCCGTGACAGCCGGCGCACATGGACGAAAACAACTGATGGCCGGCCTCGGCGTCGCCTTGAATGGGCCGGTTGGAGAGGCTCAGGGATCTCTGTTTCTGCCAGCCGCGAATGAAAGCGATCAGGCTGGAGATTTCGCGGGCGGAGAGTCTGCTCCACGAAGGCATGCCGGTATTCCTGCGGCCGGTCACGATAGTCTGGTACAGGAACTGATCGGTAGCGATGGTCAGAAAGTCCTGATTGTTGAGTGACGGCCCGATGCCGCCTGTGCCTTCCAGGCCGTGACAGGTTCCGCAGCGCGACCGGAAGAGATCCCTGCCGAAGGCGACATCAGGCCGGGGGGCTCTAACCTGAGCGTAGGAAGGGGCTTCCTTTTTCCAGCCGCGAACGAATTCGACGAGTCCATCGATTTCAGCGTTTGACAACCCGCCGTTTGATTTCGCCCATGAGGACATGGTGAGGCCACTTCTGCCATGCGCGATGGTGAAACGAATCATGTCCTCCGAGGCGGCCGCCAGAAAGTCCTGGCTGTTGAGCTTCGGCACACTCGCCTTGAAAACGCGGTAGTCTTTGCCTTCGCCGCCCTTGCCGTGGCAGACGGAGCAAAAGATGTCGTAGGTTTCTTTGCCCTCGTAGGTGGGGCGTTGTCCCTTGAATTCACTAAGCGCGGCGAGCGCGTAGTATTCCGCCGGGTATTTGGGTGAGTGGAGGCCCATGACAAAAGTGATCAACGCGTCCATGTCGTCTGCACTCAGATCGATGGCTGGCATCTCCGATTGCCCGGAGACTTTTTGCGGGTTGAGAAAATGCTCCAGCAGCCAGTTTTGTACGGTATGCTCGTCTTCAATATTGGCGAAGCTGAATTCGTGCTTCGTTTTGCTGCCTTCGCTGGTCAGTTCCAGGCCCACGCTGCCCCCGACGCCGCGTACTTTGTGGCAGCCCAGGCAGCCCTGTTGGTAGAAAATCTCGCGCCCCCGCATCAACGTTTCCGCGCCGGCGAGTTTTTGGGTCCGGTCAAAGATGGCCAAGTGGCATTTTCCACATGACGATTGTGTGAGGGCCAGAGGCAGCACCGGATACTCCCAGTGAATGTCTTCGTCTCTGGCAAACGCGGATTTTACCGCGAGCGCCCGGTCCTGACCGCCATGACAAATGCTGCAACCGAATTTTTCCACCGGATGGTTCTGGACATAACTCCCGGAATGGGCCGCATGCGGCTTGGCCTGGTCAGACATTCTCGGATCTTCAATGCCGCTGTGACAGCTGACGCAGCGGTCGACGCGACCGAAGTCTTTGAGAAAGATCTGGCGAATTTCAACGGGAAATTCCTCGGCAACCGCCAGCTCCTTATCGGAGTTGGCCTTGCTGATGAGGATCTCTTTGTACTCTTGTTGGTAGTTTTTCCACTCCCGAAAGAAGTTCTCCTCGAGAGCAGACATGCCGAAAAGGACGATGCAGACCAAACTTGCCCCAATCGTGATTTTCTTATACAGCCTGTTATAGTAAGTTTCCAGATTCATGCGAGTCTCCGCGGTTTGGTTTCGCCAATGGTCAGTGGACCGGCCACTGAGCCGGCGACCAGTAAAAGTCCCAGTTTGGACCCCGAAAGTAGGTGCCCATCACTGTAAGAATGACGAAGCCGACAAGGAAGCAGGTGAATAGCGCGATGGCTGCCAGGCGCGTCGATCCCGTAAACCGTAAAGTGTGCAACGACCACCAGGCGACCATAAGGACGATAAATGACCCCGGATTTACCAAAACAATGACGATCTGAGGGATTTGCGGGAACCAGTTCCTCAGCCATCCGAAATTCACGGTGAATGCAAGGAGCGTAACGAGAAAAACGCTGGAAAAAATCAATGAGTTGCGCGCGACGCGTTTTCCCTCTGCGCCGGAAAACCACACCCCGAAATCCTTTTCTTCTCTATCCATGAAAGGAATCAGCATCAGGCCGATGATGACGATCGTTGGAATGCCGATGCCACCCATGAAAGCCGAGTAGGACACCAGTTCCTGCAGACCTAGGAAGTACCACGGTGCCTTGGCCGGATTTTCCGGAATCGCAGGGTTCGCGATTTCCTTCAGCGGCGCATTGAAAAAATAGGCCAGGAGCGTCATGACGGCGAGCGTCAGCATAAACACCGCTATTTCCGCCCAGATGCCAACCGGCCAAGTCATGAGCGTGTTGTCCGGCCCGCCGTTTAACTGCGGCGACTTGCCCTTCACCAGCGCCATCAGACCGTAGGTCTTGTTCGGATTCAGGTTGAATTCGCCGCGCTTGTGCGCTGCCGTGTCAGCGTTCAGCCCTTCTGCTCTGTGGATGATTTCGTCGGCGTTGTCGGGTCGACTGAGACCGCCGTCTTTGCGGATTCGCCAGAAGTGAACACCGACCAGTGTAATCAGGCTGATGGGAAGCACCATGACATGCAGCAGATAAAAGCGGGTCAGCGCTTCCTGCCCGACTGAATTGCCTCCGATCAGGATTTGTTTCATGAGCGCGCCAATATCGAAGTATTGGGTCACGCCGATGGCATCGGTAAGCTCTCTCGGAGAGGCGGCGATGTTCGCGCCGATGGTGACGGCCCAGTAGGCAAGCTGGTCCCAGGGCAGGAGGTAACCGGTGTAACTCAGCATCAGCGTCAGCACGAGAAGCCCCATGCCGAGCAGCCAGTTAAAACCACGGCCCCGTTTATAAGAGCTGGTGTAGAATACACGCACCATGTGCAGCAGCACTGCGAGCACCATCCCATGCGCCGCCCAGCGGTGAATGTTGCGCATGTACTTGCCGCTGGCAACCACAAAACTGATATCCCTGACGTTGTCGTAGGCCAGCCCCGTTGTCGGATTGTAGTAGACCATCAGCAGGATGCCGGTGACACAAAGGATGAGGAAAAGAAAAAAGGACACCAGGCCCAGGCCGAGCGTGTACGAGGGCCTCAGACTGTACTTGTGAATCCGTGCGGACTGAATGTGCAGGAAGAAATTCTGAAAGATTGCCTGCGATTTCTCACGATCGGACGAGGGGGGCCAATCGTACCTCCGCACTGACTCCCTGACAGTGTTCCTTAGCGTTTTGGCGTTATCCGCAAACGTTCTAAGGCCATTTTCTTTCATCGAGTT
>CAZTNL010000297.1:0-4711 GCA_964614885.1 uncultured Calditrichaceae bacterium
AGCGCGATGCCGAGCAGGACGCGAACGACGCGGTCGACTGTGCCTACGTTTGCTTTCATTGTCCCTCCTTTTTTCGTTCGATCATTCATTTGTATAGCGGGAGTAAGATAGAGATTCCGCGGCAGAGCGTCTGTGACTTTCGTCACTCAGCCACGGTTTATTTGCCAGGAGGCGGCGGACTGGACAGGTAGGCAGAGCATTTTCTCCGGCAGGCTCGAATGCAATGGGGAAGCCTTCGGAGCGCGGGCGCGTTTCAGGTTGTCGACGTTCGGAGACTGAACTCAGTGGGCCTTTTCTGCGAACCGGCGTAAAATCGCCTGATCGCGCAAGACAATACGGCCCCGCGCGAGTTCGATCGCGCCGGAGCGCTCAAGTTCTTTCAGCAACCGGCTGATGACTTCCCGCGCAGAGCCGAGTTCGGCGGCAAGCTGTTCGTGCGTCGTTTCCAGAACGTCAGTTGTCGTACCCGCTTGGGCAAAACGACGGAGAAGTCGTTCCGCCAACCTGCGGTCCATGCGGTTAAACGCGACTTCTTCGACCAGCGCCATGACATGGCTCATCCGGCGGGCGAGCGTCTCGAGGAAAAACTGCCGCAGAGTCTCATCTTCGGCGAACCATCTGCGGACCTGGGGAGCCGGAAAAAGAATGGCTTCGGTTTCTTCTTCCGCGATCGCCGACGCCGGATACGTGCTGGCCGTCAGGAAACAGGTGGTTGTCAGTACACAGGTTTCACCCGATGCGACGTGGTAGAGGGTTATCTCCCGGCCGGATTCTGCGGACTTGTAGACCCGGATGTCACCGCGGCCGATCAGAGCGACCTGTGAGCACGCATCACCTTCGTGGAAGAAGAAGTCGCCGGCGCGGAGTACGCAATGGGTTCCGGTATTGGCAAGCGCTTTCTGCGTGTTCGCGGTCAATTGCGCGTAGAAGTTATATTGGTTCAGAATGTCGATGCTCCGCATGGCAACTCCTTATGGGGGAATCTGACGCCGCCAATATACGGTAACTGTACGTCTTGCACAAGTATCTCGTTGCCGGAGGGCATGCGTTGGCTTTTATCCTTGCTTTCGATGCCTGTTGTTGATATATTTTCATCCGTTGAATCATGAACAGTGAAGATGGTTGAGCCCATACCTATGACGAACACCGACAACGCTCTGCAAACCTACTTCGAGCCATTCCGGCGCAATGTAATCGGCTACAGTCAGCGTTTCGGGTCCGCCTATGGTCCACAGCGCATCGTGTACGCAGACTGGACGGCGAGTGGCCGGCTCTACCGGCCGATCGAGGAAAAGTTGATAAACGATTTCGGCCCGTTCGTCGGGAACACCCACACCGAAACCACTGTGACCGGCACCTCGATGACCAAAGCCTACCATATGGCGCACGCGATCATCAAGAATCATGTCCACGCCGGAAAGGATGATGTGATCATCACGGTTGGGTCGGGCATGACCGGGGCAGTCAGCAAGTTTCAGCGCATTTTGGGCATTAAAGTACCCGAGCGACTGGCAGAATTCGTGCAGGTTCCTGCCGAGCTTCGTCCTGTGGTTTTCGTCACCCACATGGAACACCATTCGAATCACACCTCCTGGCTGGAAACCGTCGCCGATGTGGAGTGCATCCTGCCGGACTCGCACGGGCTCATCGATCTCGATCATCTGGAAGAGCTTTTGCAAAAACACCGTGACCGGCCAACCAAGATCGCATCGGTTACCGCCTGCTCCAACGTGACCGGCGTTCAGACGTGCTACCATGAAATCGCCCGGTTGATGCACAGCCATGGCGGACTTTGTTTCGTCGACTTTGCCTGCGCTGCGCCTTATGTGGAAATCGATATGCACCCGGAGGACCCGCTGGAGAAGCTCGACGCCATCTACTTTTCCCCGCACAAATTCCTCGGCGGCCCCGGCACACCCGGCGTTCTCATTTTCGATTCAAAGCTTTACCAGAACCGCGTGCCGGACAACCCGGGCGGCGGTACGGTCTTGTGGACCAACCCCTGGGGCGAGCACCACTATTTCGATGATATCGAAATCCGCGAGGATGGCGGCACGCCGGCTTTCCTGCAGACGATAAAGGCTGCGCTCGCCGTTCAACTCAAGGAGGAGATGGGGGTCGACAAGATGTTGCAGCGGGAAAAACAACTTCTGGCGAGGCTGTTCTCCGGGCTGGAAAAGATCGACCGGTTGCATATTCTTGCCGGGAATCTAAAAGAGCGGCTTGGTGTTGTATCCTTTTATTTGGAAGACCTGCATTACAATCTGGGAGTGAAGATTCTAAACGATCGATTTGGCATTCAGCTGCGCGGCGGGTGCTCCTGCGCCGGAACGTACGGGCACTACCTGCTGAATATTCCGGAAAACGTTTCTCACGAAATCACCAGCAAGATCGATGCAGGCGACTTTTCCGCCAAGCCGGGCTGGCTGCGAATCTCCATGCATCCGATCATGACGGACGAAGATATTCAGCATATTGTCTCAGGTATCGCAGAGCTGGTCGCGCATTACGAGGATTGGCGGCAGGATTATTGCTATGACTCGCACTCAAACGAATTCACCAACACCCGCGCCGGGGCAGACGATGGCGATCGCCGCGTCCGCGCCTGGTTCGGGTAGCCGGGTTGGCTGGACATCAGGCAACCGGTTTCCAATGATTGACATAACGTAGCTGCAAGGAAGGGACACCATGGATCCATCAAGCCACAAGATCAAAGAGCTGGAAGTTATGGTGGCGGACGTCATCGAGGAGACGTTCGATACCACGACTCTGGTGCTGTTTACCGGCAACGACACGCTGAATTACCAGCCCGGCCACTTCATGACAATCTCGCCGCAGCAGTTTTCGGGCCTGGAACGGTGGGTCGCCTATCTCGAGGACATTAAAGGCAAGAAGGAGCCGGCGCGCGCCTACTCGCTGGCGAGTTCCCCGGATGAGAAATACCTGGCGGTCACGGTTAAGGAGGAACGCTACGTGTCCAACGTGACCCCCTTTCCACCGTTGCTGTCGCCTATTCTTGCCAAGAGAACACGTCCGGGCGCGCGAATGGTCATCACCGGATTTACCGGACCCTACACCATGAGTGCGGCCTGGCAGAAAGAAGTTGATGAGATCGTGCACATTTGTGCCGGCAGCGGCATCGTGCCCAGCTACAGCATCATCAAGCACGATTTGCGCATGAATGCGCATTTGAAGCACACCCTGGTCTACAGCAACAAGACCGCGAACGATGTCATTTTCCTCAACCAGCTGGCAGAGTTGCAACGGGAATTTCCCGAACGCCTCTGCGTCGTGCATACGCTGACGCGCGACCCGGGCGCTGACAGCCGTTTCCGCCATGGACGCATTTCCAAAGAGCTGCTGGAGGAAGTGATTGTCGAGCCTAAAAACTGTGCGGTTTTTGCTTGTGGACCGGATCACACGGTCTGGCAGAAACGCGCGGCAAAAGAGAAGGGAGAAGAGTTGAAGCCCTCGTTTCTCGGCAGTGTGCTGTCCGCTTTGCAGGAACTGGGTGTGAGCAAAGACCGGATCAAGAAAGAGAGCTATGGTTGATTTCAGGCGCGTATTCCCTGGCGCACATCCGCGGCAGGAAGCGTGTTTTTTCTAAGATTCTCAGCATAAACCGGAGGAAAAGAGATGGGGTACTGCTTTACAAAAAAACTGAATTTGCCGATGGCGGCGGCGATCGAAAAGGTCACCGCAGAGCTGAAAAAAGACGGCTTTGGTGTCCTGACGGAAATCGACGTCAAAGCGACTTTGAAGAAGAAGCTGGACGTCGACTTCCGGCCTTACCACATTCTGGGCGCGTGCAATCCTAATTTTGCCTACCAGGCTTTGCAGGCCGAGCCGAACATTGGCGCCATGCTGCCATGCAATGTCATCGTGCAGGAGACCCAGGGCGGGGTAGAGGTGTCGGCGATCGACCCGGTGGCATCCATGTCAGCCGTCGATAATCCCGCTCTGGCCGGAATCGCCGACAAGGTGCAGAGTCTGCTGAAAGGCGTTATCGAGAGATTGTAGCCGAAGGACAGGCGCGCCCGGCCGGTACTGCCGATGCCGGACGCGCTTGTCTTGCCGAATGACGGTCAGTCGATGCCCTGTGCGGCCAGCCAGCGCTCGGCATCGAGCGCCGCCATGAATCCGGTTCCCGCCGCGGTGATCGCCCGCCGGTAGTATGAGTCCATAACATCCCCTGCCGCGAACACACCCTCGACGCTGGTGTTGGTGCGGAAAGGCGTCTTGCCCACGATATACCCCTTGGTGTCCAGCTCCAGCTTTCCTTTGAGAAAATCGGTGTTGGGCGTGTGGCCGATGGCCATGAACAGCCCCCCGAGTTCCAATGTGGATTCGGAGTCGTCGCGCAGGTCTTTGAGGCGGACGCCGGTGATCATGTCGTCCCCGAGCACGTCGACGACCGTGTTGTGCCAGTGAAACTTCATCTTCGGATTGTTGAGCGCGCGTTCCTGCATGACCTTGCTGGCGCGCAGCTCGCCACGCCGGTGAATGACGTGCACGCAGGAGGCGAATTTAGTCAGGTAGAGCGCTTCCTCCATGGCGGAATCGCCGCCGCCGACCACTCCGAGTTCTTTTTCACGAAACGCCGGCAGCGCACCGTCGCAGACGGCGCAGGCTGACACGCCGCCGCCTGATTGCGCCAGACGCTGTTCGTTTTCCAGCCCGAGCCAGTTGGCCCGTGCCCCGGTCGCGATGA
>CAZTNL010000298.1:0-4711 GCA_964614885.1 uncultured Calditrichaceae bacterium
AATCCCCGGGGAAAGGTAAATTCCCGGTGAGCATTTCGTACAACACCACCCCGAACGCCCAGATGTCGCTCCGCTGGTCCACCTTCTCACCTCGCGCCTGCTCCGGCGACATGTAGGCAGCGGTGCCTAAAGTTGTGCCAACTCTGGTGAATTGCGCGCCGCCACGAATCTTTGCCAGCCCGAAGTCCATGATTTTCACCTGGCCTTCTTCCGTAATCATGATGTTTGCCGACTTAATGTCCCGATGGGTGATGCCCTTTTTGTGCGCGGCTCGCAGACCAGAGGCGATTTGAGATGCGTAATCCAGGGAATTAACAATTGTCAATTGACAATTGTCAATTATCAATTCCCGAAGCTCCTGACCTTCGACATATTCCATCACGATGAACAACTCGTCATCGTACTCTTCAATAGCATAAATCGTGGCAATATTCGGGTGGTTGAGCGCCGCTGCCGCCTGCGCTTCGATCTTAAAGCGCTCGCGTTCCTCATCGCTGGCGGCGATCTGCCGCGGCAGGAATTTGATGGCGACGTCGCGTTTGAGTTTCGTATCCTCAGCTTTGTAGACGACGCCCATGCCCCCTTCGCCAAGCTTTTCGGTGATTTTGTAGTGAAGAATCGTTTTGCCGATCATGGAAGTCTAAGCCTGATATTTTTTGGTTAAGTGAATTCGCTTCATTTAAACTCAACCGGTCCCAGCGTTTTGTCCAGCCACGCGTTGATCACCGACACGCGCAGTTCGGCAGCTGGAAGATGGCCACCCTCCAGAAGCACCACTTTCTTTGGCTCGCGCAGCAGGTTGTACAGGGGAAGGCCGCGTGTATACCAGATGTGTTCCTCATCGTACTTGCCGTTCACCATCAGTTTGCGAGGTTTGATGTACGGCGCGAAATTAACATTATCCGCTTCAGGAAGCGTAGGTTTAACACGTTCATCAATGCCGCCGCCCAGGAAGACCACAGCCCGAAAGCGTTGATCTGTGGCTGCAAAGCCCAGTCTCGAACCGGCCCCCCAGCTAAAACCGACGTATGCCAGCTTGTTCATGTCGATGTCGTCGCGCGTCTCCAGATAGTCGATGCCCATGCGCAGCTCGGTGGCGTTTAACACCATCTCCTCACGGAACTGCACGGATGTCGGCGCCGGCCGAACATGCTCCGGGCCCCACTCACGTTCGGTCATCCCCTTGAGCACCACCGCCATGACCGCCCTGCCCGATTTGATGTGCGGCGCCAAGACATATTCAACCTCGCCGCTCACGGTCTCGCCGAAAAAGACACGCGAACTGGCCACGTAAACCAGACATTGGTACGGCTTGGCCGCCCTCAGAGGCAGATAAAGGTAAGCGAGAAGCCGTTCGCTGCGCGGGCCCGTAAAACTCAGCTTTTGCCGTGTCCAGTCGGCAGTCGATTTACTTTCGACGATCCTGGCCTGTGGCGGTCGCTTGTCATAGCGGTAGAGGCTCAGGAAACCGCGAAAGGTGGCTTCATCAACCGGTGTGTAGACCGGCGTGCGCTCATCCACATTGATGCGAACGTTCCCCTGCTCGCCGGCGCCTTTCGGGCCAATGGCGCAGCGAAAACCTAGTGCTCCGGAAGAAAAAAATCCGTCGAACGCGCCGAACTGAGCAAACAAATAGATGGGGTCCTGCCAGGAGCCGCCGGTGGCTGCATAGCCACCGCTCAGTTCGTTCAGGCACCACTCCTTGACATTGCCGGCCATGTTGTAGCAGCCATAGGGGCTAAGCCCGAATTCAAAGCTGCTTATCGGCGCCGGACCCTGACCGCTAAAATTCGCCCGTCGTCCGGTCGTCTGGGCGGAAGCCACGAACCCCCATGGCAGCGCAACGCCATCAGCGTGACTGTAAGCGCCATCTCTTGCAGCTTTTTCCCATTCGAAAATAGTCGGCAGGCGCTTGCCGGCAAATTCCGCGTAGGCAGCGGCTTCGTACCAGGTGACATCGGTTACCGGGTAATCATCCTGGCCGGCCGGATATTCCTGATTGACCCAGGTGCGGGGACCGGGAAGGCCGGTCCGGTCGGTGAAAAGCTTCCTGGCCTCGTCTGCCGAAAGCCTGTGCCCATCTTTGAACAACGGAACTTGCCAGAAAGCCGGGTTTGTATAGCCACCCGCGAGAATGAATTTCCTGAACTGCCGGTTACTCACTTCGTATTTGTCGATAGCATACGGCTTCAGCGCAACCTCGCGCGTTGTCGGCGCGCCACTGCCGACCATCTTGTAAGCCCCTCCTGCTACCGGAACCATATCCTGCACGGATTGCTCCAGCGGTTGCAAGGGCGCCGTAAGACGAACAGCCGAAACCTGCGCGACGAGTTTTTCTGCGCGGGCGAACTCGCTGGAGGCAATTCGCTCCGCCGGCGCGTAGCCCTCCTTTTCGAGGCGGACAAAATAGTCATCACGCGCCACCCGCAGATTCCGAATCGGGGTGACGCCGATGAATTCGGCTGAGGCGTTGGTTGTAGCGCCATGTCCAGCGAGCGGCTTCAGGTAGACTTTTGCGCCTTCGGGTTCTGAGAGGATTGTTAGATTGTTTGAAATGACCGGCATGAGCGCGGTTAGCGTGGAGTCGTTCGTTGCCACCCTTCCTGCTTTGAGTGCCAGTCCGTATGCCTGCACATATTCTCCGGCTTCGGCCGCGCGTAAAATCTCAGGCTTCAAGGTCGCGAGGTTCTGTTGCGTCTGCCAGCGCCGCAGGGAAATCCAGTAGAAAGCCGCCGGAACAACCAGCAGCAATACCAGGGCTGCGAGCGCTTTCGGTTTTTTCAGCAATTGCAGAAAGGATGTCGTTGCGGCCGCGCTTTTCTCATCCTGGAAGGCGGCCAGGGATTGCAGCAGGTCCGAGGCGGAGGCGATGCGCTGCTCCGGGTCCTTGGCGAGAGTGCGCAGAATGAGCTCTTCTAATCCGTCCGGCAGGTCTGGGCGCAGCGTACGCGGTCTTTTCGGCTCTTCATTCAAAACGGCGTAAATGACAGCCTGCTTGTAATCTCCGGAAAAAGGCAATTGGCCGGTCAGCATTTCGTACTGCACCACACCGAACGACCAGATATCGCTGCGTTGGTCTACCTCCTCACCACGCGCCTGTTCTGGCGACATGTAGGCCGCCGTGCCCAGGGTCGTGCCGACTTTCGTGAACTGTGCGCCACCACGAATCTTTGCCAGCCCGAAGTCCATGATTTTGACCTGTCCTTCGCCGGTCACCATGATGTTAGCGGATTTGATGTCCCGGTGGACGATGCCCTTCTTGTGGGCAGCCTGCAGGCCGGCGGCGACTTGCGTGGCGTAGGCGAGACAATTATCAATTGTCAATTGTCCATTATCAATTATCAATTCCCGCAATTCCTTGCCATCGATGTACTCCATCACGATGAACGTCTCGCCTTCATGCTCTTCTATCGCATGAATCGTGGCGATGTTGGGATGATTCAGCGCCGCGGCCGCCTGCGCTTCGATTTTGAAGCGCTCGCGTTCTTCATCGCTTGCCGCAATTTGGCGCGGCAAAAATTTGATGGCCACATCGCGCTTGAGTTTGGTGTCTTCGGCTTTGTAGACGACGCCCATGCCGCCTTCGCCGAGCTTTTCGGTGATTCTGTAGTGTAAAATGGTTTTGCCGATCATGGTTCCAACCCCATTCTTTTCAAAAATGGAGCATAGCGCGGGTCCGAACGCAGCGGGTCTGCTATTGGATCCACTTTGATAAAAAACGGCCAGCCCGAGTGCTCCTGGAAGGACTTTTCGAGCCATTTAAAGGCTTCGTCGACATTTCCGAGGGCTGTGTAGACAAGGGCAAATTCGTAAGCTGCAACTCGTTTTGTCCCCTGCCACGATTGTAGATCCTCTATGATTTTTAAGCTTTCATCCTTCTGACCCGCCAGCGCATAAACCAAAGCCAATTGCGTGAGATTATAGGAGCTGCGTTCCAGTTTCACAGCTCGCTGGACAGATTGAATGGCCTCGGCAAACATCGATTTTTTTGCATAAACCCAGCTAAGCTCGCGATGCGACATCACAAAGTCCGGATACATCTCAAGATTATGGAGGTACTCCCGGATGGCTTCGTCATAGCGACGAAGCACGTAATTTATCCATCCCACATCATTATTGATGCCCGCATTCAGGGGGTCGAGCGTGCGCGCCTTGTTGATCATGGCAAGCGCTTCATCACCGCGGTCCATGGAAATCAGAAAGCTCGCATAATCAAAATACGTGTTGGACAGGTTTGGGTTTAGCTCCAGGGATTTCCGGAATGCCTTTTCCGCGCCCGCCCAGTCCCATTCCGCGACGTGCTTGAAGCGCCCCTGAATACTGTACACCTCCGCACGTGAATTGCCAATTTGCAGGGCTTTGTCAAGCGCGGATTTAGCTTTAGGATAAAGCTCGCTAAATGGGAGTCCACCAATGTCCATCAGGCCAGTACATGCTCTCACGATCCCGACATACCCCAATGCAAACTCGGGCTCTTTTTCCACCGCAATCGAGAAGTAATCCAGGCTTTTCAAAAAATCCGAGGGATTATATTTGGTATCGTGATAAACGCCCTTCAGGTAGGCCTCGTACGCGGCAGGATCGATCTGCTTCACATCCTGAAGCTGCCTTTGTTCGCCAGGTGTCAGTGTCGCCCTGACTTGCGCCGCGATGGCCTGTGCGATGTCACGCTGGAGGGCAAAAACATCCGCCAGATTGCGTTCGTAGCTGT
>CAZTNL010000299.1:0-2303 GCA_964614885.1 uncultured Calditrichaceae bacterium
CAGCGGAGGCAGGCATCATTCATATTCCAGTCACCTCGCTGCGGCAGAACGAGAGGCTGGCAATCGAAGCCCGGGTCGACGGCGCCACTCAGCCGGTGGTGTTCATGCGACTTTACTACAAATCTCCAGGCCTGGATTCCTTCGATTACGTAGAAATGTCCAAGGCTGCCGACGGCTATTTCGGAGAACTATCCCCGGACAGATTTCCAGGCGGTAGAGTGTCTTACTTTATCCTCGCCTTGTTTGCCGACCAGTCGGTGGTCACATTTCCGCAGTCGAATCCGTATGGAAATCCGATCGAGGTCGAAATCTCAGGTGGCGGGGCGGCAGTGCCATCGACGAAACCGGTGGTCAGGCCGGGATTCAATCAGACCGAACCGGCAGGGCTGCCTGAGCCGGAAAGTGGCGTCATCGAGACCGCTCCTGCGGTGCTTGCCGATTCTCCCGTATTGGTGCTGAGTCCTGAACCCGACGAGAAGTTCGGCGTTGGAGAAGAGGTCGTCATCGCCATTTCTCTTTTTGCCGACGAAGGCGACTCTGTCGATGTCGGCAGCCTGGACCTTTTCGTCGACGGGCAGCGCCGGTCTCTCGACGCTGAAATAACCGCCGATCTGGTAACCTACACCACGTCCAATTTGAGACCGGGCCGGCACACGGCAACTCTGCGAGGATATTTTGCCTCAGGGGTGGCGCTGCCGCGGGCGCAAGTGAGATTCGTGGTCAAAGGCAAAGCCAGGAGCGCGCTGGCGGAAAGGCCGGTGCAGGCGCGTGTATTCGCCGAGACACGTCACGAGAATACCAGCGGTATCGGGTTCAACGACAACAATATTGGCGGTTCTCTGAGCGGCAACCATGGCCTCATCAAGTATGACGCGAAATTTTACCTGACCTCGCGCGAAAATTCTCAATTCCAGCCACGCAACCGCTATTCGTTTAACCTGGAGCTGCCGCTTCTGGGCGTTTCCGTGGGCGATGTCTACCCGCGCTTCAACGACCTCATGCTGTGGGGCAAACGGGTGCGCGGCCTCTACGGACGCCTGCATTTGGGCGTTATCAACTTCGATTTTATCACAGGCCAGACGTTGCGCAAAGTGCCGGCGCTTTACAGCACTGTCATCGATACCTTGACCAATCTACCGCTCAAGAATATTGCGGGAAACGACTCCACGGCTGTCAGTACGACCGGGACGTGGAACCAGAATCTCATCGGTGGTCGCGTCAGTTTTGGCGGTGGCCGCAATTTTCAGTTGGGCTTCAACCTGCTGAAGGTCAAGGATGACAGCACGGCGCTGGCTGCGAGTGAGTTTTCGACCACGCCGCAGGACAATCTGGTTCTTGGCTCCGACTTCCTGCTTGCCTTCGCCAATCACAGAATCGAGTTTCGCGCAGGTGCCGCCTACAGCCTCATCACCGAGGATATTCTGGGGGGCCCGCTCAGCAAGGCGGAAATCGATACGCTTTTCCCGGATTTCGATTTGCCCATCGATCCGGCGGACTTTTCAGATTATCTGATCATAAATCTCAGCACCAAGCCGCTGGAGGACCCGCGCAAAGGGCGCTCCCTTGCGGTCAACAGCAGCTTCCGGTTCAATTTCCTGAACAACAATCTGGTGGTTGGCTATAAACGGCTTGGCGGCGAGTATGTGTCTCTCGGTAACTCCTTCCTGCGTAACAATTTGCGCGGATTTTTCTTTCAGGACCGGTTTCGCTTGTTCCGCAACAAACTGTATCTGAACTTCGGTCTGGAAAATTATGACGACAACTTCGACGCAGTCGATGAAAACACACCGACGAAGCTCAAAACGGTTAGCTCCGGCTTTACCGTTTACCCGGGAGCGCAATGGCCAAGCTTTACCTTCAGTTTGCGAAATCACAATCGGGATAACAATATCGATTCGTTGTTTATCGACCTGAGCCAAATCACACCGGACACGACGCATGTGGGCGAAAACAACGATACGCGCGACGTCAGCTTTCAGATGAACTACGATACGCGCTTCCTGAATCTGAACCACTCCATCTCACTGAGCTATATCACCTCGGACCGGAACGACAAGTTTGTGCCCGAGACGGAGAACGCCTCAAATGTAGAGGTTGTTACGGTCAGAACACGATACAATTCGCCGCTTGTGACCACCCTGAATTTCGCCAGAAACGACAACAATTTCGGCAATGGTCTCAACACCTTCAATTTCAAGATGCTGGGCCTCAAGGCCGAATACCCCTTCTTTAGCCGTAAGCTGAAGACCTATCTCGGCGCCAACTTTACCTCGGCATCCGGCGTTTCCGCCAGCGATACTACC
>CAZTNL010000299.1:2403-4681 GCA_964614885.1 uncultured Calditrichaceae bacterium
CGAGCTCGATCGAGCGGGTTTGGGGCATGGGGCGTTCGTCGCAGTGTTCCCCGGCCTCACGCAAGAAAATTTGCCGACACGGTTGCTTGTCAGAACTTCCTTTTGTAAGTTAGCGGCATGAAATTCAACGCGCAGATCCTGAAAAAACTTTGGCGGAGCAAATGGGCCTTCGGTGGCGTGGCCGCCTTCCTGGCGGTGCTGTTCTCGCTGTTTCTCGGCGCTGTCTACGATCAGCTCGAACTGAAGTCGTACAATCTGCGTTTCGCCGTGCGGGGCGAACAATCCGTACGCCAGGATGGTATTGTCGTCGTTGCCATCGATGATCAGAGCATCGCTTCGCTGCGGACATGGCCCTTTCCGCGCACCTACTTTGCCCGTGCGTTGCTGAACCTGCGGGCGGCCGGCGCCCGGATGATCATCGTTGATGTCGAGTTTACCGAGGCCTCGAAGAAAAACCCGCGGGCAGATCTGCTCCTTGCGGCTGCGGTCAAGCGGGCAGGAAACGTGATTCTGGCGGGCGAGGTCGTGAACGCCGGCGACCGGAGCCGGAACATTCAGAATACATTTGTGCAGCCGCCACTCAAGCTTCTGACAGAGGGTGCGGGCTCTGCATGGGGCATCATCAACGTAGATGAAGATGCCGACGGTTTCGTCCGGCGTTATCTGCTGTTTCAACTCCACAACCGGAGGCCGTATTTGTCCATCAGTTTGCGGGCCTTCTTGAAACTGCGCTATGGCACCAGCGGTTTGTCCGGCTTGAACGTGGACGATAATGGGGACTTTGTCGCGAGGAGCCAGCGCATCCCGAAGATCGACTTCAACTCGATGCTCATCAATTATCGCGGCCCGGCCGGGACATTTCCCACCTATTCGTTTGAAGAGGTGCTGGACGACAAGAATTTCGACCTCGGACCCGACGAAGACAGCGACGCCTTTGAAATACATAAGCGCGCGGGCACGTTCAGGGACAAGATCGTTTACATCGGGGCTTCGGCCGAGGTGCTGCACGACAACAAGTTGACTCCCTTCTTCAGCTATCAGGGAGTCGAACGCAAGTTGCCGGGCGTTGAAGTTCATGCCAGCGCCCTGAGCACGCTTCTGCGCGGCGATTTCATCTACCGGCAGGGATTCCTGAGCTCCTTCCTCGTGGTGCTCCTGCTCGCTGCGGTGACCATGGTGGTCACCAAGCTGCTCAAGCCGTTTCGCGGTCTCTTCGCCATGCTGGCGCTCATGCTGTTGTATATCGTAATCAGCTTTTATCTCTTTATTCAGCAAAACCTGTGGGTCGATCTGGTGACGCCGATGTTCGCTATCGGCCTTAGCTACCTGGGCAACATGGTACACCAGACGCTCACCGAACAGAGAGAGCGTGTGCGAATCAAGAAGTCGTGGGAGCAGTACATGTCGCGCGACGTTATCGATTCGATGCTCGATGGGGGGGAGCTGCCCAAGTTCGGCGGCGAGCGGCGCGAGCTAACGGTCCTGTTCTCAGATATTCGCAGCTTCACGACCTACACCGAGCGGCATACCTCGCACGCTGTGGTAACGAAGCTCAGCGAATACTTGACGGAAATGGTCGATGTAATTTTTAAGCATGCAGGAACGCTCGACAAGTTTGTCGGCGACGAAATCATGGCGATCTATGGCGCGCCCTATGCGCTCAAAGACCACGCCCTGAAGGCCTGCCACACCGCCATCGAGATGATCGACCGGCTGTGCGTGCTGCAAAAGAGGTGGTCGGCGATGAAGGAAGACTACTTTGAAATCGGTATTGGCATCAATTCCGGTAAGGTCATTCTGGGCAATCTGGGTTCATCGCAACTCTTCGACTACACGGTTATCGGCGATGATGTCAACCTCGGCGCGCGCCTCGAGGGCGCCAACAAGCAGTACGGCACCACCATTATCATCAGCGAGTTCACGCAGAAGCTGGTGCAGCGCGAAGCCCGGGTACGGGAGCTGGACCTGGTTCGAGTGAAGGGTAAGAAGAAACCGGTCCGAATCTTCGAGTTAAGAAGCATGGAACCACTCCCCGCCATCGAACAGGACCTGATCATTGACGTCTATTCCGAAGGGCTGCGCTATTACAAGGAAATGAAGTGGTACCAGGCGATGCGAGAATTCAAGCGGGTTCTGAACTACTTCCCGACGGATGGCCCGACCCGGCTGTACATCAAGCGGTGTCTGGATTTTACCGAGAACCCGCCACAGGAAACCTGGGACGGGGTTTATGATTTCACTTCGAAGTGACCGTCGCGATCCTCTCAGCCGGAAAACC
>CAZTNL010000300.1:0-4677 GCA_964614885.1 uncultured Calditrichaceae bacterium
GCGCCGGCAAGATGGAGGCGCGTCAGCGTTGTGGTGACGGCCCAAACCGACATAACCGCCACGCGGGCAGCTTCGATTCCGAGCGGCGCATTTTCAATGACGAGGCATGATTCCGGCAATACCCGCAAGAGCTGTGCGGCGAGCAGGTAGCATTCGGGATTGGGTTTACCGGCAGAGACGTCGTCGGCAGTGACCAATACGTCAAAGAGTTCGATCGCTTCCCGTGGAACAATTTGCACGACGTTGTCGCGCGGGGTGCCGGTGACAAGTCCAATCCGGATCCCGCGTCCGCGCAAGTCCTGCAGCAGCGGCTCTGCCGATGGGTCGAAGCTGGCGGCGGTGAGCTGGCGATAAAGCGTCTGCTTGTCATTGACGAATGACTCGAGTTCTTCCGGCGTCATTTGCACGTCGTGCACGGCAAAGATTTCCCGGGCCAGTTCTATCGAGCGCGCGCCTTCGCCGAGCAGGATCTTGTCCGGCGCCACGCTGATGTCGAAGCGACTGAAAGCGTTTTGCCAGGCCTGGACGTGGAAGGGCATGCTGTTTACCAACACACCGTCGAAATCGAATAAGACTGCTCTAATCAATGATGCCCTCGTCAGTTGTTTCGACCGTAGGTACGCACAACGTATCCCGGTCGTTGCCCTGCCTGCGGAAAAGGCGTAATATAAAATTTCTGTCGAGAATTCGCAAGGGTTATTTCCGTGTTGTAACCGCTCCCGCACCCGTCATTCGGCAGAGTGAATGACGCTTCATTTTGCCGCGACATCTTCGGAGAGCTTGCCAAGGCGCTTGTCGGCTTTTCCTGCCAGTTTGTGCGATGGGTATTGTTGCACCAGAGCCCGGTAGTACTCGGCGGCCATGGCGTTATCTTTCAGCTTGTTTTCGGCCAGGTCCGCGGCTTTGTACAGCGCCTGCGGCGCCAGCGGATCCTGCGGGTAGAGGCCATAAACTTTGTAATATACACTCGCCGCGTTCGAATAATCCTTCAGGCGTTTCTCGTAGATCCGGGCTGCTTCCGCCATGGCGGCCGGCGCCTTGATATCCTGCGGAAAATCTCTGACAATTTGAGTATAGATGCGGATGGACTGCTCGTATTCCTTGAACCGGTCTTCGTACATCCTCGCAGCCTCGAACAACGCCGGTACCGCCTCCGGACTCGATGGATATTTCTTCGCCACTTCCGTGTAGGAGGTCAGGGCCTCCACGTATTTTTTCTGGCGGCGCTCCTGGATCCTCGCCATATCAAACTGCGCCACGGCGGCCTGCGGGTCGTCGGGATACTCCACCAGGAATTCCTCCAGGGTGGCAGTGGCTTTCGGATAGTCTTTTAGTTTTTCTGCAAAAAGCGAGGCGATCGCCAGCTTGCTGGAGGTCACCAGGACGCTGCTGTCGTGCAGGTAGGTCAACTTCAGGTATTCGGCCAGGGCTTGCCGGGGTTCCCCGCTGTCTGCGAGCAAGCCGGCATGCCAATAGAGCACGTGGTCGTTGTCGGCCGAAGACGGATAGTCCTGCATGAAGCGTGTGGTCGCCTGCAAAAGGAGATCCCGCTGGCGATCGAGCCGAAGGCCGACCATATCGCGAAGAAAGGCGTGGCAGGCCATCTCCCGGGAGAGTCCTTCGACTTTTGCGGTCAGCATAGGCTCGATCTGATCCTGCAGCCGCGAGTACGCCTTTTCCTTTACCATGATAGATCGCAGGTGCTCCAGCGCAGTCGCGCGGGCCTTAGAATCCGGGTATAGGTAGGCGATTTCCATGTAGGTGAAAAATGACGCGTCGGTATCCTTATCCTTGTCAAACAGAGCGGCCAGCTCGAGATGTTTTTGTGCAACATTGGCCGCATCCGGATACAGGCGCACATATTCGCGCAACTCTCTTTTCAAGATGCGGCGGAATTCTTTTCCTTTGTAGGTGCTGAGCGTGCTGATGAAGTCGGTGTGCTGGGTACTGTTGTCTGCGGCCAGCAGGGCTGGCAGTAAGACCAGCAAGACGCTCGTCAAGGCTATAAACTTCTTCGCGCGTTTCACGATTTCAGGTCGCATCCGGACACCTCGCTTTTTTCAGATTTCTATGGTTCATACGTTCAGCAGGCTTCGCGTGGCGATATTTTCTTTGAAACAAGATGGCATTGCCTAAACGACCTGCTTCAGGGCTTCCAGGTCGTCGTTGCTTCCAAGTACAAAGAGAATGTCGCTTGTTTTGACCACATGGTCGGCCCGCGGAATCGCGATGACGGTCGCTTCGGCGATTTCCTTGATAACAATCACTTGTACGCCATATTTGTTCCGAAGATCCAGCTCGCCAAGTGTTTTACCGATGAAACTTTCCGGCGGCGTCATATCGATGATGCTGTGACCTTCGACCAGAGGAATGAAATCGAGTACGTTTGTATTGTCGATCGTTTGCGCCATGGTGAAGGCGCTGTCCCGCTCCGGGAAGATGATGTTCGTGACGCCGATGAGCTTGAGAATCCGCGCGTGCTCCTCAGTCAGCACCTTGACGTAGATGTTGCCGACCCCGATTTCTTTCAGATAGAGCACCACGAGCAGGCTCGCATCGATGGACTCGCCGAGGCAAACGATCACGGCGTCGGCCTCGTCAATACCCAGCTTCTCCAGCGTACTTTTGTCCGTGGCGTCCGCGATAATGCCTTTCGATACGATGGATTTTACGCGTTCGACCCGGGCCTCATTCTCGTCGATTACGATCACGTCGAATTTTCGTTCGGCCAGGTATGTTGCCAGATACTGGCCGAAAGTACTGAGTCCGATGATAGCAAATGTTTTCCTTGTTCTTCCTAGCATGCTCAACCCACCAGTACGTTTTCTTTAGCATATCTGAATTTGACTGTATTCGTCCTGCCCTGAACCGCCAGCGAAATCGTCAGCGGACCCAGCCGTCCGATAAACATCAGCGCAGTGATCAGGCATTTGCCCGATTCACTAAGCTGCGGCGTGACCCCGGTGCTCAGACCTACCGTGCCGAATGCCGAAACGACCTCAAAAAAGTAGCTGATGAAGCTGTCGCCCCGCCCCGGCGCCTGGCCGCCGACCGACTCCGTCACCAGGATGAGCATCGTAAACAGGGTCACGATGATTCCAGACAAAAACATCACCGAGATAGCGCGCGATACGACGGATTCTGACAGTCTGCGATGAAACAAATTGACATCCTCCTGCATTCGAAACCGCGCCCGAACCGATGCCAGGATGACCACGAAGGTCGTAGATTTGATGCCGCCGCCGCAAGAGCCGGGCGACGCGCCGACGAACATCAGAATGGTCATCACAAAGAGCGTGGCATTGGAAAGGTCTCCGATGTCCAGGGTGTTGAATCCGGCCGTGCGCGTTGTGACCGATTGAAACCAGGCTGCGAGGAGCCGCTCTCCCAAAGGCAAGCCGGAAACGCTGTGCCGTGTCTCCAGCAGGAAGATAAGGAAAAAGCCGCCGACGAGCAAGCACGCTGTCGCAAAGAGCACAATTCGAGTGTGAAACTGCAGCTTTCGCCAGAAGCAGTCCCTGAGCGAGCCCCGGTTTCTGAACAAGTCGAAAATAACGATGAAGCCGAGGCCTCCCAATATGATGAGAATGCTGAGAACCGCGTTGACGAACGCGTCGTCCCGGAACGCCACAAAGCTGTCAGGGAAGAGTGCAAAGCCCGCGTTGCAAAAGGCTGAAACCGAATGGAACACCCCCATATAGAAGGCCTCGCTCCAACCGTGCGTCATTGAAAATTTCAGACCCAGCAGAACGGCCCCGGCTCCTTCGATGGACAGCGTCGTCAGAAAAACGAGTCGCAGAAGACGCCCCAACTCCGCCATCGGGTGCTGGCTGAAGGTGTCCTGCACGATTTCGCGACCTGTGTAGCTCAGGCGTCCGGCGACGAGGTAAACGAAGAAGGTGGAAAGCGTCATAATGCCCAGCCCGCCCAGTTGAATGAGGCAGAGGATGACCCACTGGCCGAACCGGGTGAAGTCGGCACCCGTGTCGCGCACCACGAGCCCGGTAACACAGGTGGCCGAGGTGGAAGTGAACAACGCGTCGATAAACGACAGCGGCTGCCGGACGCTCGCCTGCGGCAGCATCAGCAGAAACGCGCCGAGGAGGATAATCAGGAAAAAGCTCAGCAGGATCAATTGCGCCGGCTGGATGTTGAAACTCATCCGGTGGCCATTTGAACGACGCCGGCCGAGCTTTAGTTGAATTACACGCGCTCTCGTCATTTTCTGCTTGCCCCCGGCTGGCGACTCGGCAGGGGAAAATCATTGCCTTCATTCGGCCAGCGCGCCCGCACCTTGATGCTGTCGCCGTAAACGATGAAGCGCTCGGCTGGCGAAAAAGGAACCGCGCTGCCGTAGCTGTAGCGGCCATCGCCGTCTTCATCGCGAAATCCCTGGATGGAATAAAGACCGGGCAGGATGTTCATGAAGTGATATGGCCCCGGGCCTTCCAGGGTCAGTCGATAGGTAACCGGCGTTTTTCCGGGTAAACTCGCCTGCAGAAAAATGCGCCCACGCGCGCTGGAGTCCGCATCGGAAACGATGCCGGAGATGGAGGAGAGGGTGTCCCGGTTGATGGCGGTAAACGTCAGTTCGAGCACGCTGTCGGCTGCGGCGTTTCCCGCTAAATCCAAAAGCGAATCGAGTCGCGCGGTAATGCTGTAGCGCATCAAGCTGCG
>CAZTNL010000301.1:0-4657 GCA_964614885.1 uncultured Calditrichaceae bacterium
GCAATTCCAAGGTGTTGGCGCTAAAATGGGCGCCGTCCGTACGCGCCTCCAGAATTGGTAACGCGCACGGAAAAGGGAGCCATTTTGGAGGCATGATGCGCACGCAAAAAGGGGCCACCGTAAAAGGCTGTAGTGTGGCGGTTGAGACATATTTTCAACTGCCGCACGGAGGTCGGAAAGGTGTTAACGGTGGAAGATTACGAGCGTATCCGCAGAAAAGTGAAGGTCGAGGGCCACAGCCAACGGGAGGCCGCCCGGCAATTGGGCCATTCGCGCAAGACAGTCAAAAAAGCGTTGAAGCACGGCTCGCCGCCGCCCTATCGGCGGTCGACGCCGACGTTGCGCCCGGCCATCGACCCGGTGAAAAACATCATCGACGCTTGGCTGGAGGAAGACACCAGGCGGCCGCGCAAGCAACGCCACAGCGCCCAGCGCATCTGGGAGCGTCTGTGCGACGAGTACGGCTTCACCGGCAGCGCCAGCGCGGTGCGGCGCTACGTGGCGTATCGACGCAAGACCGGCGGCGAGGTTTTCTTCCCGCTGTACTTCGACCCGGGCGAAGAGGGCCAGGTGGACTGGGGCGAAGCGTGGGCGATCATGGCGGGTCTGTGGCGCAAGGTGTTTCTGTTCTGCCTGCGGCTGTGCCACAGCACGGCTTCGTTCGTGCGGGCCTACGAGTGCGAAAAGCTGGAGATGTTTTTCGACGGCCACCTGCGCGCCTTCGAGTATTTCGGCGGAGTGGTCAATCGCCTGGCCTACGACAATCTGAAAAGCGCGGTCATCACCGTCGGCAAGGGACAAGATCGCAAGTTGAATCAGCGCTTTTTGGAGTTACGCAGCCACTATCTTTTCCAGAGCCGTTTCTGCAACGTCGCCTCGGGCAACGAGAAGGGCTACGTGGAAAACCTGGTCAAACTGTCGCAGCGCAAATTCATGACGCCGTTGCCGGAAGTCGCCGACCTCGAGGAGTTGAACGCCCACCTGCTTGGGGAATGCCAGAGGGATCTGGAGCGCGTCCCCGAGCGCCGGGAGAAGACGCGCCGCCAGTTACTCGCCGAAGAGCAGCCGCTGTTTCTGCCGTTGCCGGAAACGCCTTTCGAGGCCTGCCGCCGCATTTCGACGATGGCCAGCAAGCAGTCGCTGGCGCGTTTCGAGACCAACGACTATTCCGTGCCGGTGCAGTGGGCGCACCACCAGGTGCTGCTCAAGGCTTTCGCCGACCGGGTGGAGCTTTTCGTCGGCGACGAATGCGTGGCGATTCACCGGCGCAACTGGAACACGCGCCAATACGTGCTGGATTACCAGCATTACATTCCGCTGTTGGAGCGCAAGCCGGGCGGCATCCACAACGGCCGCCCGTTTCGCGGCGAGCCCTGGGGCAACGACCTTGAGCGGATGCACGAGGAATTGAAGTACCGCTACGGCGGCGAGGGGACCCGTCGCTTCGTCAATATCCTGTTGCTGTTTTCTCGATACGACGAACGGGAGGTGAAGGAGGCGGTGCGCGCGTAAGCGGTAACAGAACGGCGTTATTGACTTTTTGTAAGGAGGTCGAGGTCTGAGCGGAGGGGGTTTTGGGCGAAGAGGCGTTTCCAGTTTTTGGGGGTGAGTTGCTCGATGTCGCTTTGGGGATGAATGGCGACTCGTTGCAGCACGTCGACCAGGTAGGTGTAAGGGTCTATGTCGTGCATCTTGCAGGTGGCGATGAGGCTGTGAAAGATGCCGACGTATTTGGCGCCCACCTCGGTCCAGCAGAACAGCCAGTTTTTCCGGCCCATGGGGATCACCCGCAGGGCGCGCTCCAACTCGTTGGTGTCCAGCGGAACATCCGGGTCTTCCAGGAAGATCTTCAGCGCTTCCTTTCTCTTGTCGACATAGGCCAGCGCCTTGCTCAAAGGATTGGTCGGCAACAGCGCATCGTTTTTGCGCTGCCCGGCGACCCAGGCGAAAAACGCATCGACCACGGGCTTGCTGTGCTCCACGCGAAACAGACGCTTTTTTTCTCCGGTCAGCCCCAACTCCTTTATCCTCTGCTCGCTGGCGTAAAGGGGCCGGATGAGGTCGAGCGCCTCTTTGACCCGCTCGGGCTCCATCTCCTCGGCCTTGATGAATTCCCGTCGGGAATGGCTCCAGCACTGGGCGTTGAGCGCCCCGGTGGCCTTGGCGTATTCCTCGTATGCCGCATAACCGTCGCTCACCACGACCGAACCGTCGTTTGGTTTTTTACCCAGCGCCTCGAATACATGACGGTGCGCCCGCGAGTCGAAGTAGAGGAAAACGATTTCCTTGTCGCCTCCCATCACCGGCCAGAAGTAGGCGGCGCGCATCGTTCCCTTTTTCTTCCCCTTCTTTTTGCTCTTGCGGCCGGCTTTGATCGGGGTCTCGTCAATCAGCTTGACCCGGCCGTTTCGTATCGATTCCACCATACAATCGAAGATGGGTTCGAGCAGGTCCCCGCAACGGTGGACCAGTTGCGTCAACCAGCCGCGGCTGACCCGGATGCCCGCGCTGGCCAGGCGCTGGTGCTGGCGATACAGCGGCAGGTAATAGCGGAACTTGTCGTTCAACAGCCCCGCCAGAAAACTCACGTCAGCGTGGCTCTTCTCGAACACCGCGTCGGGCAAGGGCGAACACAATATTTTTTGTTCTTCTTTTTTACCGCTTTTTGGCTTGATCACGTCGCGGATGTACTTGAGGATGACATACTGGCCGGGCAGCTGCGCCAGGCGATGGGTTATCTTTTGGCGGATCACCTCGTACTCGTCCGTGCCCAGCCCCTTCACCGTTTCGGGATTGGCGATCTTGATCTCCTTGACCGGCACGCTCTCGTCGAAGAACAGCTTTTCATCCTCGTCGTCGCCGGCAGGCCAGGCGTTTTTCTTTTTGCGCTCGTGCTCCTTGACTACCTGGGTCTCCTGCTTGTCGGCCTTGTCCCGGGATTGAAACTGCTCGCCCAAAAAGAGCTGTTCCTCGGGCGCCTCGCCGATGCGCCGTTCGCTCTTCGGGCCGAAAAGCTGCTGGTGGAACCATTTGAGCTGCGCGGAGAGTTTTTCGACCTGGGCCTGGAGCCGGCCGTTTTCGGCCTGGAGTTGAATATTTTTGCCTTCCAAAACGGCAATTGATTTCTCGTATTCAACAGTCGAAACCATACTTGAAACTATATTGTCATATACACAATATGTCAAGCGACCTCAGCGATTAAATCGTTTTTTCTGCCTCTTTTTTTCGATGCCCTCCAGCAACAACTTCAACTGCGTGTAATCCATCTCCCGGCCCCGCTGCAAACGCCAATTGGAAACGAAATTTCCCCGCTCCAATAATTTCGCCCAGATACAGAAACCCGAGCGGTCCCAGTACAGAGCCTTGAGATAATTTCCCCGGCGATTGACGAATACGAACAAGTGCCCCGATAACGG
This sequence comes from uncultured Calditrichaceae bacterium, assembly GCA_964614885.1. Taxonomy (GTDB): domain Bacteria; phylum Zhuqueibacterota; class Zhuqueibacteria; order Oceanimicrobiales; family Oceanimicrobiaceae; genus JAJDAG01. Next base: position 3,417 of record CAZTNL010000301.1, read on the forward strand.
GTCCTTGCCCATCTCGTTTTTCGCCAAGGCCACCAGGCCGTTGAAGGACTTGCGCATGTCGCAGGGCGAGCCGTAGAGGTAGACTCGAACCTGGCCCTCGGGAAAAAACATCAGCCGCGCCGGATGGTCAGCGCGACGCCCGCGCCGAGAGCCAACGTCACCACCAAGGGACCCTCGCCCGCGGAAAGCTCGACGCCGCTCGAATCGATGCGCCCCATGTCGATGAACGTTTTCTGCTCTTCGGCGCCCCCATCCGCTCGCGACACCGTGTCGCCCCGCAACCGCCTGCGCCACAGGTAAAAGCTCCCAGTTCCAATCGAGTTGCGCCGACAGAAAGCCCGGGCGCTCAGACCGCTCCTCTCCTGCTCGTCGACAATCTGCGCCCATTGCCCCCGGCTCCTTCGTTTTCCGCGTTCCATGAACTGCTCCTCCTATTGCCTGTCCACGGAACCACTCCTATCAGCCAGCAACCGCAAAAAATACAACGCCGTTCTGTTACCGCTTACGAGCGGCATGAACATCCCGGAAGAGGTTTCCCGGCCGGAGTGGTAATTTGCAGCCTGTTGCTCAAGCAATTGAGCTATTTGTCAGCTGGACTGGGAAGGGCAGAATCGGCATTTAAAGTCGCCGTGGTGGTGTGATGTCGGCGTCAGAGGTGGTGGCGAAGCGGCGTCGTCGACGGAAAAACCGGCAGGCCGGTGGTTGAGAGGCGTCCGTCGGAGTCACCATGACCAGCGGGCGGTGGTAAATTCCATCGGACCGCGCCGTCAGTGCGGTCTAAGTCGCGCCTGAGCGGGAAAGGCGGTCGGCGGCCATTTCGCTCAGTCGTTGTACCCGCGTCTTTCCGTCAAAACATCATCCAACCCGCCTGCGTCCATGCATGGAAAAGTGTTGTAATATTGTACGGGTCTGGGTGGTCCCATGTCGTAGAGTGAACAGGACTTGGGACCGTAGCAGAACGTCTCCTTGCGATAGCGCTTGATTTTGCCGAACTTGTACTCGATCTCCACAGCAGATTTGTTGGCCCACTTACAGGTGAAGCACGTTTTTCGCCAACGCTTTGCGTCGAGTTGGCGTGCGCCACGGTGCTCGAACACAGCCAAAGGCGGCAATGGGCCAGTAAATGGCGGCTCCTTGGCGTCGGGTCCCTTTCGGGCATGCTCGATGATCTTAAAGCCGCCTGCGCGGTAATAATCGGCAATATCATGTCTGGCTTCGATACAAGGCCACGCAGCGCCCTT
>CAZTNL010000302.1:0-4632 GCA_964614885.1 uncultured Calditrichaceae bacterium
CCGGGATTTGAAAATAAAATCGCCTTACAATACCTATATGTACCCGGGCCTGCCACCAGGCCCCATCAGCAATCCGGGCCTGGCCTCTATCGTGGCGGCCATCAACCCGGCGAAAGTGGGGTATCTCTATTTTGTTGCCAAGGGAGATGGTTCACATTACTTTTCCAGAACGCTGCGCGAGCACAACCGCGCCAAAGCGCGCTTTGACCAGTACCGGCGAAAGGTGAGAAGGGAGAGACGTAAGAGCAACCGATGAACGTGACAGAGGAGCGAGGAAAGAGGGCGCTGCTGGATGGACTCAATCCGGTACAGCGGGCGGCCGTTGAACAGGTTGACGGGCCGGTTTTGATCCATGCAGGCGCCGGCAGCGGAAAGACTCGTGTGTTGACGCACCGGGTCGCTTATCTTATCGAGTGCGCCAGGGTTCGACCCAGCCAGATCCTGGCGGTGACGTTTACCAACAAAGCGGCGGCTGAAATGAAGGAGCGTATCCAGATGCTGTCCGACGCCGCGGTGCGGGAGATGTGGGTCGGCACGTTCCATTCGATCGCCGCGCGGATATTGCGCTCGGGCGCTGAAAAGCTCGGTTACCAGCGCAATTTCCTGATCTTTGACCGGGACGATCAGATTCGCTCCATAAAGGGCGTGATGGAAACGCTGCACATTCAGCAAAAGGAACATTCCGCGGAATCCATCCTGTCAGCGATCGGCAAGGCCAAAAACGGATTTGTCAGCGCCGATGACTACAAACGGCAGGCGAACGATGCTTTCGAGGAAGTCGTCGCGCTGGTCTATGCCCAGTACCAGGTGTCGCTGAAGCAAAACAACGCGATGGACTTTGATGACCTGTTAGTCAATCCCATCTACCTTTTTGAAAAGGACCCGGAAGTACTGGAGCGCTATCGCGATAAATTCTGGTATCTACTGGTTGACGAGTACCAGGACACCAATCGCGTGCAGTATCTGTTTTTGAAAAAGCTGGCTATACCCCGACGGAACCTCTGTGTCGTCGGTGACGATGATCAGTCGATCTATCGCTGGCGGGGCGCTGATGTGCAAAATATTCTCAACATGGAGAGCGACTATCCCGACTGCAAGGTCTTCCGCTTAGAGCAGAACTACCGTTCGACGCAAAACATCCTGGATGTGGCCAATTCCGTCGTCCGGAACAACGCGCGACGCCGGGAAAAATCGTTGTGGACGACAAACAAGGGCGGGGATAAGGCCACGATAGTCGAAGTACAGGATCAGATTTCGGAATCGCGCTATATCGTCCAGTCGATCAAATCAGAGATGAATGGCCACGGGCGCAACTTTTCGGATTTCGTCGTTCTCTACCGCACCAACGCTCAGTCGCGCGCGATTGAGGAAGGGTTGCGCGACGCCGGGATTCCTTACACTATCGTGGGCGGCGTGCATTTTTACGCTCGGAAAGAAGTGAAGGATGTTTTAGCCTATCTGCGGCTAATCTGCAATCCTAACGACTCGATCAGCTTCAAACGGGTACTGAATTTCCCGCTTCGCGGCATCGGGGACTTGTCGCTGAAGAAACTCGAGGCCTTTGCCAAAGAGCGCGACATTTCTTTGATGGAAGCCGCTGCCAGCGTGGCGCAGATATCGACGATCGCGACGCGCACGCGGAAAAGCATCCTTGCTTTCTACAACATGGTCGCGAAGTATTCGTCACAGAAGAATACATTTTCGGCAGGAGAACTCGCGCGTATCGTTGTCGATGAAATTCAAATCCTTCGCACGCTCAAGGAAATCGGGACCGAGGAAGCGTTCATGCGAGCTGAAAACGTCAAAGAGCTCCTCTCTGCAATTGTGACCTTCACCAAAACCCACGAGCAGGGCGGGCTGGAAGATTTTCTTGAAAATGTGGCCCTGGTTTCAGACGTGGACACGTGGGACGACCGCGGCAACGCCGTTACCCTGATGACACTCCACAGCGCCAAGGGACTGGAATTTCCGGTGGTCTACATGACCGGACTTGAAGAGGGATTGTTCCCCTTGTCCCGAACCTTTCTGAGCGATGAGGAGTTAGAGGAAGAGCGTCGCCTTTTCTATGTTGGCGCGACACGTGCCGAGAGTAAGCTATACATGTTGTGGGCTGCTTCGCGACTCAGATTTGGGGAATACTTTCAAAATATGCCGTCACGCTTCTTGAAGGAAATTGACGACGAGCTGGTTGAACGCCAGAGCATGCGCCGCAGAACAGCGTCGCCACCCCGAGCGCGACAGCACACGCCCGCAGCAAGACGAACCGGTTCCACGATGCCCAGATATGAGGACTACTCGCAGGAGCGGCAGCCGCTCTACATCGGTTGCGAAGTGAAACACCCGCGTTTTGGCCTCGGAAAGATCGTGCGCATGGACGGCGCCGGTGAGTCGATGAAAATAACCGTACGCTTTTACGAAGCTGGCGAAAAACGACTGCTCGTCAAGTACGCCAACCTGGAAGCCGTGGGCTGAGTCGCACAGCGAGACCATGCGAATGCCGAACCCAGAGCCGGCGTGGGGTGTGCGTCCGGGCCGGTTGAACCGGTCCGGGTAATTCTCTGCCAAACATTGACCTTCGAAACCCTCTGTGACTACCATGAAATCGATGACGATGACCGCACGACGCGCAACCCTGGCGGCGCTTTTTCTGTTGTTGCCGGCCGGGCTTTCCGCCCAGGCTGAAAAACCAGAGAATGAATTCACGTTTGCCAACAAGCTATATGAAGACGGCCTGTACAAACTCGCCGGCAAGCAGTTTAGGGAATTCGCCGAGCGATTTCCGAATGAACCGAGGGCGGACGAAGCCTTGCTTCTTAGCGGAAAATCGTTCAGCGCCGCCCACGATTATAATTCCGCTTTTCAGTCGTTCAAAGAGCTTGAGCTCTCATATCCCCGTTCGGGATATTTGGCGGAGGGCCGGTTCTCCCTGGCGGAATGCCAGCGCGCTTTGGGCGACAATCTGGCGGCCGCTGAACTTTTCCGGCGAGTGCCGGTTTTACACCCTGAGAGTGACTTCGCTCCCCGGGCTTTTTTCCAGGCGGGCGACGCCTACGCCCGCGCAGGAATGATTGGCAAGGCCGTGGATGCCTATCTCAGCTTGCTCAAGACTTACCCGGATGCTCCCGACAACCTGGCCGCACACCTCCAGGTCGTGCGCCTCTACCTGCGCTCCGGCGATGTGGACGAGGCTCTGGCGCATAGCGATGCTATTTTCGCTACGTATGGAGCGGACATGAAGGACGCCCGCGTCTATCTGCTTCGAGCACGGATTTTCGAGAAACTGGGACAGGTGCGTGAGGCCGAAAGACTTTTCGCCGCACTAGTTGCGGACTTTCCTGCTACCCGTGAGGGTGCCGAGGCAGGTCTTGCTCTGGCGAGACTGCTGCGGGCCACAGGGGACTATGCCGCGGCACTCGAGAAACTCGGTCTCGTGCAGCAAAGCGCGCCCGCCGATCTTTCCGGACCAATTTTGTTGGAAAAAGGGAATCTGCTTGAGGCGACGGGCAAGGCCGACGAGGCCAGGGCGGCTTACGCCCGCGGGCGCGAGGTGGCAGATGCCTCTTTCCTCGCAGACCTCGAAGCCGGCGAAGCGCGATTGCTTTTCGCGGACAAGAATTATGCACAGGCTGCCGAGCTTCTCCGATCGGCCATCGCCCACTCCGGCGAGCGTCTTTCCGGGTCACCCGACAGTACCACTTTTGTAACCAGGTCTCAACTGCTGCTCATTCAGACACTTAGGCTGGGCCAGAACCCCCTGGAAGCACTTGAGGCCAGCAGGCTGTTTCAACGCCATTTTGATAAGAGCCGCTACCTTCCGGATGTTCTGTTTGAAGAGGCGCGCGTTTACGAAGCTTCGTTAAATGACTACGGTAAGGCGATTCGACAATACGAGAACTTGGTCGAGCAATTTCCGGCGAGCGACCTGGCCGACGAGGCACAGTTTCGCCTTGCCGTTTGTTATGAGAAATTGCACGACTTTCCGGTCGCCCTGGCGGAGCATGAGAAGCATTTGCGGCGCTTTCCCGGGACGGATTTGTACGCCAAAGTCGCACGCCACATCGATGCGATTACGGCAACGTTGCCTGGAACCGGCAACCATTCCGGCCGAGAGCTGGCGAGCTTGTTCACTCGGGTCGCTTCCGGCAACGCAAACGATATCGATTGCATGTTGGGCAAAGTATTGCTGGCATCCAAAGATTTCGACGGCGCGATTCCGCACCTTCGGCGCGCAGCGACCCGGGCGCCCGCGGACTCGATTCGCACCGAGGCCCTTCTGATGCTCGGGAACGCTTTCCTCTTGTCGGCTGAGAAACGATGGCTGCTTGGTGATGAGAACGCACGGGCGCTGCGCGACAGCGCCGTTGCCACTCGCGTGGCGCTGCAACCGAGAGGCAGAGACGTTGCGGCAATGCCCGGATATCAGCGCTTTGCGGTCGAAGTCATCGAGAGCGGCCGGACCGACAGCGTGGCGACCCAATTGGAACGGTTCATTCATGAGCTTGAGCGTGACTCGACGAACGTCTCCGCCGCCGTCTGGACGGCCCTTGCGAGCGCCTCGGCCGGGGATTCTCTCGGTTGTGGTGCATTTACTGACTATGCTGAGGGTTCACAATCTGACGATGAGGCTTCTCC
>CAZTNL010000303.1:0-4621 GCA_964614885.1 uncultured Calditrichaceae bacterium
ACAGGAAGTCGAAACCACGTTTTTCCAGGTTGGAGAGCTGAAGCTGGAGTTGTTGCGGGGGACATCGGAAGATTCTCCCATTTCCAGGTTCATCGACAAACGTGGCGCCGGAATTCACCACATCTGTTTTGAAGTCGATGATCTCGCTGCGGCACGCGAAGCGCTTGCCGCGGCCGGCCTGGAATTTATTCAGAATATAGCCAGTGAAGGGGCCGGAGGGAGCCAGGTCGCGTTTGTCCATCCCAGGAGCACCGGCGGCATCCTGATCGAGTTGGTTCAGCAGCAGGATGAGACCTAGAGCCACCACCACGATGTTGCATGGATCCTCTTAAGCGCAAGCTAAACAATCTTCCTTCAAAACCGGGGTGCTATCTGTTCAAAGACGCCAGCGGCACGGTCATTTACATTGGAAAAGCCAAAGTTCTGCGTAACCGCGTTCGTTCTTATTTTCAACGCGGCCGGCCGGAAGGTCCGAAGCTGGCGCGTCTGCGTTCCAGGATATCCGACGTCGAGTACATTGTGACAGACAGTGAGATGGAGGCTCTGATCCTGGAAATGAATTTGGTGAAGGAGTATCGTCCGCGTTACAATATCAACCTCAAGGACGACAAGAGCTTTCCGTATATCAGAGTCACGAACGAGCGCTATCCCAGAATCTTTCCCACGCGGAGAATCGTGAAAGACGGCTCTCGCTACTTCGGGCCGTACACGGATGTGGGCTCCATGCGTAACTTACTGAAGTCTCTGAAACGCATCTTCCCGGTCCGCAGTTGCAATTACGATCTGAGTGCAGAAGTGGTTGAAAGCGGTAAGGTGAAACTGTGCCTCGACTACCACATCAAGAAATGCGATGGCCCGTGCGAGGGACTAGTTGGGGTGGCAGACTATGCTGAAATGATCGGTCAGGTTGTGGATTTCATCAACGGAAGAAACAGCGATGTCGTAAACCGGCTTCGCAAGAGAATGGACCATTTTGCCTCCGTGCGACAATTCGAGGAGGCAGCTCGGGTTCGCGATCAGATCCGGTTTATCCAGGAATTTCAATTCAAACAGAAGGTGGTGACGGGCGAAAACACGGATCGGGACATCATCGCGGTGGCGCAGGCGAAAGACGACGCCTGTGGTGTGGTTTTCAAAGTGAGAGACGGAAAAATTCTGGGCCGGCAGCGTTTTCCGCTCAGCGGGGTGGAAGACGAGCCGCTGGACACCGTAGTCGGCGCCTTCTTGAAGCAATACTACCTCAAAACAGACTTCGTGCCAAAAGAGGTGTACATTCAGCAGGTGCTGCCCGATCAGGCCGCTGTGGTAACCTGGCTGACGGAAAAACGGGGCAAGGGTGTGAAATTGTTTGCCCCGCAGCGTGGCCAGAAGGCGAGGCTGGTACAAATGGCGGCCGAAAATGCCCGGCTCCTCCTCGATGAACTACAGCTGCAAAAAATGAAAGCCAGGGATCGCTTTCAACACAACGTTTATGCTTTGCAGCGGGATCTCAGGTTGAAAACCCCGCCGAAGCGCATCGAATGTTTTGATATTTCGAACATACAAGGCAGCGACCCGGTGGCGTCCATGGTGACGTTTGTCAACGGAAAACCGAAAAAAGGGGACTACCGCAAATTCAAGATTCGGGGGAAGGACACCCCGGATGACTTTGCCATGATGGCCGAGGCGGTCGCCCGTCGCTACGGCGGCAGTTTGTCCGCAAGCATGCCAATGCCCGACTTGATTCTCGTGGATGGAGGGAAGGGGCAGCTTTCCACCGCACTTCGTGTGCTCTCCGAACTGTCGCTTTCGCATGTGCCTCTTGCAGCGCTCGCCAAGCGCCTCGACGAGGTTTACCTTCCAGGGTCCGGGGAGCCGCAAAATATTCCGCGGGTGTCCTCCGGGCTGAAACTCTTGCAGCAAATTCGGGACGAGGCGCATCGATTCGCAATCAGTTTTCACCGTACGTTGCGGAAGAAGCGAACCATCCAGTCGGAGCTGGACCAAATCGCGGGAGTTGGGCCTGCCCGCAGGTCGGCTCTGCTGAAATACTTCGGTTCCGTCAAGCAAATCCGCGAGGCCGGTGTTGATGAGATCGCCTCGGTTGACGGTATCGCCACGGACGTAGCGAAACGAATATGGGAGCATTTCCATTTTGTCAAGACGAGCTAAATGTGGTGCATGGCCCTTGTCCGGGGTAGTTGCGGCTTTGCTCCTGGTGCACGCTGCAACCGTCCCCTCCATTGCCGGTGACGGTTATGACCCTACGACGCTGGTGTTCCCGTCTTTCCTGCACACAATGGGCATTCGCAAAGCGACCAAGACCCACTTGATGATCTACACCCGCAATCGGGTGAAGGTGCGCGACCCGCAGGGCCTGGCCGTCGCACGGCTCGATAGTTGGGACGATCCGGCGACGAAGAAGGACGACGACCAGGTCACCGGCTATGGCGTGAATTCCGGTGAAAATGTTATCGTGTACAACAAATCGATGACGTCGCTCGGGTTCTACGGCAAGCGGGAAAAGGGTATAAGAAAGCTCAACCGGCCGACCGCCATAACCGCTAACCGGCGAGGCGACGTGTATGTGGCTGACACCGGAAATGACCGAGTGGTCAGGTTGTTCAACCAGGGCAAGCAGCTTGAGTTCGTCCGGGCACTTGGCGGCCACGGGGCGCTCGCGGGGCAATTCGACGCGCCCCGGGGTATCACGATGGACTCGAATGGTCATGTCTACGTGAGCGATACCGGCAACCACCGAATTCAGGTGCTCCTACCGAACGACAAGCTGCACCACTGGTTTGGAAAGCAAGGCGTCCAGCCCGGGCAGCTCTGGCATCCGACGGGTATCGCAGTCACCAATGGGAAAGAGCGTTGGTCACATTTCAAGGATGCGTTCGTAGGGGTCATAGATCTCGACGGGAAAAGGGTGCAGAAGTTTAGCCTGGACGGACGATTTGTCTCGGCCGCCAATATGGATAGCCTTGGTATTAAAAATGCGGAGCTTGGCTACCTGGCGCTGGATTACTACAGCAACATTTGGGTCACGGACCGGCGGAACAATTGTCTTTACAAATTCGACCGGGATCTGAATTTTCTGTGCACCTTTGGCCGGGCCGGAAACGGCGACAAGGAATTCAACGAGCCCAGAGGGATTGCTATCTATAAACGCTTCGGACAGGTGTTCATCGCCGAGAAGGAATCGGCGCAGTATTACTGGATTGGAACCGATGTTCTTCGCTTGCAGAGTACGTACAGGAAGGCACAACATGCGTTTGTGCTGAACTTTTTCCTGACAGAGCCGTCATTTATCGGTTTGGTGGTGATGGACCCGAAGGACGAACGGCACGCGATCTTCAGGCGCCGCAAGTATTTTTCGGGAGGACAGACCGTGGTCATCCCGGACAACTGGCGCTTGGGCGATCGCCCCGGAGGTGCGTCGTCCGAAGCTGCGGCTGGGGTCGTGCCGGCCGGTGGAGTCTACGTCTTTAGGCTCAAGGCCGAGGCGACCTACTCCTCGCTGAACTATTTTGTCAAAGAAGTTGAAACTTCAGTGACGATTGAGTAAATTCGACGCATGCCGAACGAACCCGTAGTCAATCTGCAACTCGCTGAGGAGCATGGACTCAGCGCCGACGAATTCGAGCGTATTGTCGCTGTGCTGGGCAGGGTGCCGAGCTTCACAGAGCTCGGTATTTTTTCCGTGATGTGGTCCGAGCACTGCAGCTACAAGAATTCGATCGCGTTGCTGAAAACATTGCCGCGGGACGGCGATCAGCTTCTGGTTAAAGCAGGTGAGGAAAACGCCGGCCTTGTCGATATCGGTGGCGGGCTGGCGGTGGCGTTCAAGATCGAAAGCCACAATCATCCGTCGGCAGTGGAGCCATACCAGGGCGCCGCCACGGGAGTCGGTGGCATCCTAAGAGATATATTCAGCATGGGCGCAAGGCCGATCGCGGCGTTGAACTCTCTTCGCTTCGGCAACCTGGACGACCCGAAAGTTCGCTATCTTTTCGACGGTGTGGTCAAGGGAATTGCCGACTACGGCAATTGTTTTGGAGTGCCGACCGTCGGCGGCGAAGTCTATTTTGACGAATCCTACCGCGGGAACCCGCTGGTCAATTGCATGGCGGTTGGCATCGTGAAGCACGACCGGGTGGCGCGAGCGATCGCTGAAGAGAAAGGGTCAGCCGTCGTTTTGTTTGGTTCCGCCACCGGCAGGGATGGCATCCACGGCGCCACGTTCGCTTCCGAGCAGATCGACGAGAATTCCGAAGACCGACGCCCGCAGGTGCAGGTCGGCGATCCCTTTGCTGAAAAATTGCTCATGGAAGCGACGCTGGAAATGATACGCGAAGGTCATCTGATCGGGATTCAGGACATGGGCGCCGCAGGCATCACCTGTTCGTCGAGTGAAATGGCGGCAAAGGGCGACGAGGGCATCAGGCTCGACCTCGATAAGGTGCCGGTCCGGGAGTCGGGCATGAGCTCGTATGAAATACTCCTGTCCGAATCGCAGGAACGTATGTTGGCGGTGGTTCGGAAAGGCCACGAAAACCAGGTCCGCAGGATCTGCGAGAAATGGGACCTCAACTCGGAGGTGATCGGCGAGGTGACGGGGGCGCCCGAATTGAACGTGTGG